>JABJBS010000389.1 GCA_018668695.1 Deltaproteobacteria bacterium | reverse complement strand
TTTGTCCCAGGCCGATAAAATCAAAGAGAAAATGCGGCAGAGAACACTGAACGACGCTGATAAGCTTAAAGAATTACTCGCTCCTGAAATCATGGACCGAAAGGTTGAATTGGAGATTACCGATCAGCTGATTACGGTGAGAATTCTCCAGAGTGGTTCTTTTGCCGCGGGCAGTGCCGATCTGAAGAAGGCCTTTATGCCAGTGGCCAAGCGTATACGAAATTCATTGGCAGAGATCCGTGGTTTCATCACAGTCTCGGGGCATACGGATAATCAGCCAATGAGTGGTGGGCGTTTCCGGTCCAACTGGGAGCTTTCTGGTTCCAGGGCTTTTTCGGTTATTCACCAGCTTCTCAAAGAAGGAGAATTGCCGGCCAACCGGTTTGTACTTACAGGTCACGCCGAAACGAGGCCGCTTGGTGAAAATGACACCAGTGAAGGTCGGGCACGAAACCGCCGCGTCGAGGTGGTCATTGACCAGCGCGATATCCGTCTCTTTGCGGATAAAGAACAGCCTGATGAGACGTTAAAGCAAGATACCGATAGTTTGAAGGAAGTTTTGAAGCCAGAAATCGACGATAAAACGGTCGAAGTTGAGAAAAGCAGAGATTAAGGGCTCAGCGGGGCTTATTTCTTTTTCTTACCTGATTTGGCCTTGGGCTTAGTAAGGTATTCTAAATTGGGAATGACATAGATGCGAACCTTGCCTCTGTGTTCATAGATATTGATTCCAGACCAGCCAGATTCTTTCTTTCTATTCTCAACATGCTGAGCGCGTACGGTGGGTAAATTGACGATGTGTCGCCAACGTCGTTGCCGGTCTCCCCGGAAGTACCGTTCGTAGTATTCGACGGTGTCATCGAAACTTCTGGGTGAGTCGTAGCGCCCAAGGTCCTCGAGTTCGATAGCACCAGGGACGAGTGGTGCGTCTGTTCGAGCGTCGGTGGCTCCCATGGTAAGGGCCAATGATAGAACGGCGATTGAGATCATGTTGCTTTCCGATCGGCAAAGTAATCCTTAAAACAGAGAGGTTTTTACGTGCTCGGCGGCCATCTTGTCAATTCGACATTGTTTTGAGGCGTAGTTTCCGTTGACCAAATCGTTACAATCTTAGAATATGGAATCGAGAGGCATCCTTCCGTCGTGTTACGGTATGCTTTGCTCTCTCACCCGGGGGAGCTTCGGCTCCAAACCCTGCCCGGTTCGTGCAAGCTCTTCGGTGCGCGTGAACCAATATTTACAAAAAGGGAGTGACTATTCGTGGGGCGGTGTGCCAGCCCGGCTTGACCGGGACGCCTAATGCCCCAGAGGTTGCCCCCACCTGGTTACCCAGGTTCATATGCCCAGAGCGGACGGCCAGGGCGGGGCCCCACTTCAGTATTTGATTATCCATCGGCTTTTGTTATGGCCAGGGACGCGTTTCACGGCCCAGAGGTTCTGTTGATGGGAAAAGTTAAATTAAGACAAGAGCTTAGGCTTCGGAGGGCGGCCATTTCAAAAGCCAGTCGAGCCGATTTTTCAGCGTCGGCGGCTCAAAATCTTGTTTCCATCCCCGAACTCTCCAAAACAGAGAATATTGGCCTTTTCGCGTCGGTTCGCGATGAAATAGACACTCGGCCATTGTTTGAGGAGCTGCTTTACCGTGGGAAAAACGTTTTTTTTCCGAGGATGCAAAAACAGTCCCAGTCTCTAAGCTGGGGGCGCATCGAGGCATGGGATGCCTTGGTGAGAGGTCCAATGGGTATCGGCCAACCCGTTGAGGCGCCGAACGGATCGAGTGAGCTGGGGTTGATTGTGGTTCCCGGCTTGGGTTTTGGGCTGAACGGTGGGAGACTGGGGTATGGCGCAGGGTGGTATGACCGCACTCTCGAATTGTTCGATGGGGTGGTCGTCGGCCTGGGTTTTGAATGTCAGGTATTGGATGGGGTGCCCGTTGAAGAGCACGACCATTTGGTTGATTGGATAGTCACAGAGTTGAGAGCCGTTTCCGTAAAGGAATAAGGTCCCGGCTAAATTGGGGCCTTGAGGCATTTCCTCTGTGTTTACAATAGAGAGGGTACGGCGGTGGTCGATATGACTGAGTCGTTATTGATGGTGGTCGTAGGAGTTGTCGTTGGCGGCTTGTTCTATCATCTATGGTTACGCGCGAAGGGCCAGACGCTTGATGAAGAAATCGAGCGACTGCGTCGAGAGGTAGAATCCGAGAAAAGACAACTCCTAAAGGCCGCTGAGCTTGAGGCGAAAGAAGCTTTGCTCAAGGTACAGGAATCTCACGATGAGCAAACTCGCCAGCAGCGTGCTCAGTTTGCAAAATCTGAAGCAAGGCTTCAGGATCAAGAACTGGAGCTTGAGGCTTCGGGGAAGCGGCTCGAAGAACGTAGCCAAGCGATGCGGGGCCGTGAGGAGAAGCTTGGGCGCGATGAGGCGACAACCGCAAAAGCTTTAAAGTCGGCGCAGGCTAAGGTCGAGAAGTGTGAAACCGAATTAAACCGAGTGGCTGGTCTGACTGCAGAACAAGCCAAGGCGGAGTTGATCGAAACCATTGTCGATGAAGCTCAGAAGAAGGCTGTGGGTCAGGTTCGAGCCATTCAAGAACGAGCACGTGCTGACGCAAATAGTGAGGCCCAGCGTATCTTGGCCGCCTCGGTTCAGCGTTTAGCTGGAGCGTACGTTAGCGAGAAAACCGTTACGACGGTTAAGCTGCCATCCGATGACCTCAAAGGACGAATCATTGGCCGAGAAGGGCGAAATATACGAGCGATTGAAAGTGCTACTGGGGTCGACATTATCATCGACGATACACCCGATGCAGTGATTCTAAGTTCGTTTCATCCTGTTCGCCGCGAGACCGCGAAGCTTGCTCTCGAAAAATTGGTCGAGGATGGACGAATTCACCCAGCACGAATCGAAGAGGTTGTGCAGGGGGCACGGGAAGAAATCGAGCAGCGTATTGTACGTTCCGGTGAAGAGGCTGTTCTTGAGCTAGGAATCCATGGGGTTCACCGAGAGCTTGTGAAACTTTTAGGTTCCCTAAAATTCCGTACCATCGATGGGCAAAACTTACTTGAGCACTCGCTTGAAACAGCTGAGATTGCCGGGATGTTGGCCGCTGAACTGGGCTTCGATGAAAAATTGGCACGGCGTGTGGGGCTCTTGCACTGCGTCGGTTATGCGGTGGAGCATTCCGTTGAAGGTGATCACGCTAAAGTAGGCTCTGAAGCTGCTAGGCGCCATGGCGAAAAGAAGAACGTTACCAAGGCTATTTTGCATTACCGGGATGAAAATCCACGGGACTTGGTGACCGTCTTGCTGCAAGTGGCCTCGCGTTTATCGGCCTCGCGCCCTGGGGCACGGCAAGAGAAATTAGACCAATATCTGCGGCGTCTTGATGATTTGGAAAAGCTTTGCACATCATTTGATGGGGTCGAGCATGCTTGGGCGATGATGGCGGGCACTGAGGTGCGGGTGGTTGCCAATTATGCATCCATCACTGATGACGAGGCTATGGTCTTGGCGGGTGATATTGCAGAGCGCATAGAGAAAGAACTAACATACCCGGGCGAGGTGAGAGTGACGGTGTTGCGGGAAGCCCGCGCCACCGAAATTGCTCACTAGACATCGGGGTACCAGGAGGCATAGCGTAGTATTATGGCAGCGACTCGTCGTTATGAAGAAATTGCTGAAGCGCTTAGCTCCTACTTACCAAGTCCCGATCTCGACTTGGTTCAAAAGGCTTATCTGTATTCAGCCAAGGTCCACGCAGGTCAGGTTCGCAAAAGCGGCGAAGCTTATCTTATTCATCCTCTGGAAGTAGCTTGGCTCCTGACGGAACTTCGGCTTGATGAAGCCAGTGTTGTAACTGGACTGCTCCACGATACCATCGAAGACACTCTGACGAGCATGGATGACATACGGGATATGTTCGGTCCGGAGGTTGCACTGATGGTCGACGGTGTAACCAAACTTTCCGAGATTCGTTTCGATACAGATGAGCACAAACAAGCGGAGAATTTTCGCAAGATGCTCGTTGCGATGGCGAAGGATATTCGCGTCATTTTAGTGAAGCTGGCAGACCGCTTGCACAACATGCGCACCTTGCACCATCTGCCTGACCGCAAACGCGTTCGTATCGCTCAAGAGACAGTCGACATTTACGCACCTTTAGCCAACCGCTTGGGTATCCACTGGGTGAAGAGTGAACTGGAAGATTTATCCTTTCAGTATTTGCAGCCAGAGGATTTCGCCGACCTCAAAGGCCGCGTCGACCGCTTGACCGAAGAGCGTCACGCCTATGTAGAAAACGTCGTGGATGTCATCAAGGCCGAAATGACAAAACGCGAGCTCAGCGTGGATGTGTCAGGGCGCCCGAAGCATCTTTTCTCGATTTTCAAAAAGATGTCTCAGCAGCAAATTGAGTTCGAACAAGTCTACGATGTCATTGCCTTCCGGGTCCTGGTGGATACGGTAGGGCAGTGTTACGAGGTTTTGGGTCACGTGCACTCCTTGTGGCACCCGATTCCCGGTCGTTTTAAAGACTATATCGCCATGCCCAAGCCCAATCAGTATCAGTCCTTGCATACGAGTGTGATTGGTCCTGAAGGCGAACGCATCGAGATCCAGATTCGTACACGTGAGATGCAGAAGATTTGTGAAGAAGGTGTTGCGGCACATTGGGACTACAAAGAGGGCGCAAACCTTAGTGAGGGCAACAAGAACCAGTTTGCTTGGCTTCGCCAGCTCATGGAATGGCAGCAAGACTTAAAGGACCCCAACGAATTTCTTGATACCGTTAAATACGACCTGTTCACCGATGAAGTGTTTGTTTTTACGCCTCGCGGTGAAGTTATTTCATTAAAGCGCGGGTCGACACCTGTGGATTTTGCTTTTGCGATTCACACTGAAGTTGGCAGCAAGTGCGCGGGCGCCAAAATCAATGGGCGGATGGTTCCGCTTCGGCACGAACTCAAAAACGGCGACATGGTTGAGGTCATTACAAACTCCAACCAGCGACCCAACCGTGACTGGTTGAAATTTGTTGCTTCTGGCCGGGCAAGGCAGAAAATACGGACGATTATTCGCAGCGATGAGCGTGAGCGGTCGCGAGAATTGGGCCGCGACATCTTGGAGCGCGAGCTCAAGCGCAATAACTTCTCGTTGAATAAGCTACTCAAAGACGGACGTATGCAGGCGATTGTGGAGCGTTCAAAGCATCGTGATGTCGAAGGACTCTATGTGGCGATTGGCTACGGGAATACCACGCCGGCCCAGATTATCTCTAAGCTGGATCCTCAAACGCCGCCTAAAGAAGCTGAGCCGACTCCATTAAGCACTATTTTCAAGAAGGTGGCTCGCCGATCAAATTCGGGGATTGTCGTTTCTGGTATTGAAGATGTGCTGGTCCGGTTTGCGAAGTGCTGCAACCCACTACCTGGAGACTCGATCTTGGGTTTTGTCACCCGAGGACGAGGTATCACCGTTCACCTCAACACCTGCTCTCGAGCCATTGATATGGACCCTGAACGCCAAATGGACGTTTCGTGGGATGATGGAGCCAGTATTGCGCGTCCGGTGACTGTACGAGTCACTACCGAAGACCGGGCAGGGCTTTTGGCCGAGATTTCCCAGATTTTCACCAATGCGTCGGTCAATATCTCCGAGGCCAACTGTAAGGTGGTTGGCGAGGACCGTGCGGTGAACACTTTTGAGGTTCTCATCCGCGATAAAGAGCAACTTCGCAGCGTTGTGGGCAAGATAAAGGGACTTCGGGGCATCGTAAGTGTGGACCGTGTTTGACGCAGTGCTTGATCTCCTTGGCCCTTCTGCTAGGAGGCTACTTTAGAAACAGTTTTAATAGAACCCTTGTTCTTGATAACAACTGTTTTCATTGGCCTTTACGGTGGAGAGAATGTCGTGGCTCGGTTTATTCATGATCTGAAACGAACCCATATGTGCGGGGAGCTTAGAGCTTCTGATAACGAATCCGAAGTGGTACTCATGGGTTGGGTCCAAAATCGGCGAGATCACGGAGGTTGCGTGTTTATTGATTTGCGCGACCGAGACGGCCTGACACAAATCGTATTCGACCCACAAATTGATCCAGTTGCTCACGAAAAAGCCGGCGTGCTTCGAAGTGAGTGGGTTTTGGCTGTGCGAGGCACCGTTCGCGACCGTGGTGGCAACGTTAACCCGCGTCTGGATACGGGAACCATCGAAGTTGCTGCGTTAGAGGTTGAAGTATTTGCATCTTCCCCAACGCCGCCATTTCAAATTGAAGACGGCATCGATACATCTGAAGAGGTTCGTTTTAAGTATCGCTATCTCGACTTACGTCGTCCTGAACTCCAAAAGAATTTCATGACACGCCACCGCTTCAATCAGCTGGTGCGTCGTTCGCTTGACGAGCAGGGCTTTCTTGAGCTTGAAACGCCTTACCTGATTAAGAGCACTCCAGAGGGTGCGCGTGATTACGTGGTTCCAAGTCGCGTCCATGCCGGAAAGTTCTTTGCGCTTCCTCAGTCGCCGCAAATTTTCAAGCAGCTTTTCATGGTGAGTGGCTACGACCGCTATTTTCAAATTTGTCGCTGTTTTCGCGATGAAGATTTACGAGCCGAGCGTCAGCCTGAATTCACTCAGGTCGATTTAGAGATGAGCTTTTGTTCACCGGAAGATGTGCAAGAGGTTGTTGAGCAAATGCTGGCCATGATTTTCCGAGAACTTAAAGGCGTGGAGGTTCCGCTACCGTTTAAGCGTATTCCTTATGATGAATCGATGGACCGTTATGGTGTGGATGCACCCGATATTCGTTTTGGCCTAGAACTCATTAATCTCGGTGAGATTGTCAAAGACTCCGACTTTAAAGTGTTTGCTGATGTGGCTAAACGCGGAGGATTGGTCAAAGGAATCAATCTAACGGGCGTTGGCGAGTTTTCTCGCAAGGAACTCGATTCCCTCACTGAATTTGTGAAGGTCTACGGCGCCAAAGGTTTGGCCTGGGTCAAGATCAAGGAAGATGGTTCATGGCAGTCTCCAATCGCTAAGTTTTTCAGTGATGAGAAAAAAGCGGCAGTGGTAGATGCGATGAAGCTCGGGGTAGGCGATGTAGCAGTCTTTGTTGCGGATACAGCAAAGATAACCAATGCCGCTCTTGGTAATTTGCGAAAGCATGTAGCCAAGGAGCGAGGCATCGTAAAAACCAACGAATATGCTTTTTGTTGGGTTACCGATTTTCCATTGATGGAGCATGACGAAGAGTCAGGCCGTTTTGTGGCAGCTCACCACCCATTCACCGCACCGCGGGTTGAAGAACGAGAGCTTCTCAAGACCGATCCGGGCAACGTTAAAGCTCAAGCTTACGATGTGGTCCTCAATGGTGTTGAGATTGGTGGCGGTTCTATCCGAATTCACGAGCAGGCACTGCAGCAAGATATGTTCGCGGCACTTGGTGTTGACGAGCATGAGCAGCAAGAGAAATTCGGCTTTCTCTTGGACGCACTTCAGTACGGTGCACCACCTCACGGCGGACTTGCCTTGGGTGTAGACCGTATCTTGATGCTCTTGTGCGAAACGGCATCGATTCGAGATGTGATTGCATTTCCGAAGACCCAAAAGCAGACAGACTTAATGCTTGAGTCACCGTCTGTGTTGGACTTCAAGCAAATGCATGAGCTTCATATTAAAACGGCGCAGCCACAAAAAGCAGCTCCTGAGGCTGAGAGCGAGGGCTGAACCTCGCTTTAGGCGGTAAGAAGCTGGTAGGGTTTTGAAATGCGTTGAGGGCTGGGCCCTAAAACGCGGTCATTGGGGTGATTATGAAGACCTTTGTTGTAGCAAATCCTAAGGCAGCTGGTGGTAAGGTTGCGAAACGATGGGCAGAGCTCTACCTGAGCATTTCTTCCAGTCTCGGCAACACAACCCTACGGTTTACCGGGCACCAAGGACACGCCACGGAGCTTGTTCGACAGGCCATCCATGATGGTTACGAGCGCATCGCGATAGTTGGAGGAGACGGAAGCATCAATGACGGTGTGAATGGCTTCTTCGATGATTCGGGCGAGCAAATTAATCCTGAGGTCATTCTAGCGATTATTCCTGCTGGTACCGGTGGCGATTTCTCTCGCTCGATTGGCATGAGTGACGTGAACCCAGAGCAGGCATTGCGGTCTGCCTCAGTACGAAACGTCGATTTAGGTCGAATGAGACTATCTGATGGCAAGGGCGGGGAGACTACCCGTTATTTTATGAACATCGCAAGCTTCGGTTCCACCGCGGCTATCATGGATAAGATCAACAGCGCGCCCAAAATTCTGCCCGGTAAGGCAACTTACTTTTGGGGCAGTATCAAAGGCTTGATGACTTACCAAAACCAGCGAATTCGGCTTCGCGTAGATGATGTTTTCGATGAAGAACTGCGCGTCAACTCCGTAGCAGTGGCCAACGGGCGTTATTTTGGTGGTTCGATGAAGATAGCGCCAAAAGCACGGCTGACCGACGGTCTTTTAGACGTGGTAATTGTTGGCGACGTTAGCTTAGGTGAGTTTCTTAGAAGCAACAAAAAGCTCTACAAGGGCGAGCACCTCGACCTGAAGCCTTTTACGTTTCTGCGAGGTAAGGAAGTGATTGCTGAGCCGGTAGATTATGATCCGGTCTTACTTGAGGCAGATGGCGAGCGGCCTGGCCAGCTCCCTGCGCGAATCGATCTGGTGCCCGATAGTATTCGCCTATGGGCCCCTTGGGATCGCGCTGAGGCAGGTTGATCCTGTTTTTTAGTCAGGTTTTGGCGTTTTTAGAGCGCCGGCACTTACCAGCTGGGCCCATTGGTTCCACTGCGTAGGGTCTGAACTGGCCTGCTCACAAGTCCCTGTGGCCTCAGTAACGCCTTCTACGGTACAAATTGCCTCATCATCCACTAAGGGTGCGTCACAACGATGAAATTCAGTCACAGTCGTACCTTCTTCTTTCTCTATATCCATGATTTCCCCCTCCCAAAGGAACCATTGGCCTATCGGTCGGTGCCACTGAGTTCAAGCCATAATCTGGTCTTTGTCGCGGCGGCTTCTTAAAAAATGTACAAGTGCAAAAAAATGCATGGATGATGAAAGATTCTCTTGCAAAGTTTAATCGGGTTGGGTAATAACGCCTCCACCAACTGCGTCCCGTTCGTCTAGTTGGCCTAGGACACCGCCCTTTCACGGCGGCGACAGGGGTTCAAATCCCCTACGGGATGCCACTTTTACCTTCTCCATTACCAGCTTTCCGCTGGTTTTTTTGTGTCCAAAATCTAACGAGTACATCTCCTAAACACCCCAGAGGCGAAGACATAAACACTTACTGGACCCAGAAGAGTCCGGTGAACCACGCGTTTTATAGGATGATCGTGAGAATCCGATCATTGAATGTTTCAGCCTGATGAGTAGCTTCTAGATACTGGAAGAACTGCAGTGAAAAACGCAGTTGATGGTTACTTTTACGAAACATCCAGCACTAGAGCCCGATAACCCTGTGTAAGGTTCAGTTTACTGGGCCATCAATATCAATATGAATAAAAATACAGGAGCTCCTCATGGGCATTCACTCCGTTGCCTCAGGCATCATTGCGCCACCTTCACTTGGAACCACCGCACCATCGGCAGACGAACCGGTTTCGACAACTTCTACATTACCGGAAGCGCCCACGGATAGTTTTGTCGGCACGGTAGCAGGCAGTCTCTGGTCGTTGGGACGTTCACTGGTTGGGGGCATCACAGCCCCTACGAATATTCCTGGAGCCCAGCCACCAACTCTCGCAGCCGATGCGAAAGCATTGCGGTCCTTTGCCCTGGACCTTGTAAAAGCTTCTGGCACTCAGGGTGACGAGCATGCGCGAGCCCAGGCCATTCGATTGGCGATGGCAGAACACCCTGAGGTGGTTCTTTGGATTTGTGAGGGTCGCGATGTGGCGCAGCTTGCTCAAGCGGCAGATTTACCAACACTGCCCGATGGCGCAAACCCGGTTTTGGCCGTGCTTCCTCAGCTCGGATCCGGAATGCAGAACGCGTGGTCCACTCTCGAGTCGTACAGCGCGCTCACGTACTCGCTGAGCGCAGCGAATGACTATCACAACGCCATGCCTGAGGGCAGCCTGTTTGCCGCTGTGGAGGCGATGAGTGCAGGTGTCGGCGCTGCAATGGTTCGGCGCATGGGGCGGCAGGCCGTCGTCTCACTGGCGGCAAGAGTGGCACGTGAACAGGCTCAGACGAAATACGCCGCGATGACAGCTGAAGATAGGTTGGCCCTATTGGAATATGTGCCAGACAGTGTGTGTGGGTCCGTGTCTTCTCAAATCGATACGGCAATTATTGATGCTAAAATTTCAGAATCTGATGAAGTGAAGATGATGCTCGACCCTGACCAGGGTTTCGACTTGGAGAATGTTCCTCCCGCATTCCGAGCGTTTTTCGAGAATGTCCTGACTCAGTACTTTGACAAGCTTCCCATCGAGGACAAGCGCCGGATTGCCGTGGGCTTGCTTGAGCTACCTCCCGGTACAAGTGACGAAGATAAGCTGGCGGCAATTCTTAATAACAGCGGCCCTGCAATGCAGAAACTGTTTCAACTTTTTGGTGATGATGTAAAAAGTGAAAAGGTTGGAAAGGTTATGGCGGCGCTGAAAAGTCAGATTAAACCTTTTGATAGCCACATCGCTCGCGCGACTATCGAACGCGACTTGAATGGCGAGATCGAAGATATCTTTTCAAGCTTCAGGGATAAGCCACTGGCGGCAGCAAGCGTGGGTCAAGTTCATGCAGCAACCTTAAAAGACAGTGGTGAGGACGTGATTGTGAAGGTTATGCGCCCTGGTATCCGAGAGCGAGCAAGGCGCGAACTTAAACTTTTAAAAGAGTTAGCTCCGGGCGGCGGCACCCGAAAAATTGTGGATAGATTAGAATCATCATTAATGGATGAATTGGACTTTACCTTGGAAGCCGCAAATATGAAGGCAGGCGAAGTTTACTGGAAGCCGCAGAAGGGTGTTTTTCCAATCGGGCTGGCGGGTGATTTTGAGACAACACAGGACGTGCTGGTTATGGAGAGAGCCTACGAAAATCCTATCGATAAATTCCACGGCAAAAGCTTACCTCTTAAGAGTGAAGCCTTGGCCACGTTTACGGAACTTTGGTACGACAATGCCCTGTTTGGCGATGGTTTCTTTCATGGTGACCTCCATGCAGGAAATATCTTTTTTAACCCAGAACCTTTGCCTGGCTATGCACCATACGGCCGAGATTATCAGCTGACTTTGATTGATTTCGGGGCATGCGGAAAACTCTCGAAGCTCGAAAGGCGCGGCGTTTTATCCTTAATTTTAGGAGCAGCGACTTCGTCACCGGAAATAGTAACGCGTGCCTTGTGCGATTTGTGTGAGATAACCGAAGACCAAAACGAAGCGCTTCAGAATTACTCTGCGGATGTTTTTAAAAGTGGGGTGAGCACATCGGTTGCCTGTAATGACATTGTTAATAAAGCGATTGAGCTTGAAATTGGGCTGCCTAAGAATTTTGTCTTGTACAACCGCGGCCGTGCATTCTTAGAGAATCAGATTCGCGACACCAACAAGGAACTGGATGTTTGGGATAAAGAGGGAAATGTGAAGCGTGAAAATCCAGAGAAGATTTTTAGAAATCTAATGGTTTGGAGACTGGGCCAAGATTTGGTGAAGTCAGCTTTGCATATTCAGTCATCCGAGGATGCCTACTTAGACCCTGAAACAGTTACACAGATTGTAGATAAATATCTGCCCGCGGATGAAGGCTATGACAGTGATTACGACTTTATGTTTTGATTCTGCTCTTCGATGATGCGCGCTTTATTTCTCTTGCCCTTGCGTTCCATGATGGGGCGAAGGAGCTTGCGGATGCCAGGCATCACATAGGCAGCTTTGGCCAGCCGACCAGAGTTCGCGGGACGGCATCTCTCCGGCGCTCCATCCTGGATACAGGCCAGCACATCGTCGGCGATTTCGTCGGGAGTACTGATGGGCTGCGAAAGCGTCAAATGCGACACGTTTTCAAGATGGTCCATAATAAACCCAGTGGCAACGGGGCCCGGAGAAACCAATGAGAAGGTGACGCCGCTCTCGGCCAGCTCTTGGCTAAGCGCTAAAGAAAGTGCCCTTAAACCAAACTTGGTTGATGAATAGGTTGCTGCTTCTGGAAGCGGGAGATGTCCGGCTAAGGACGCAACGTTGACCACGGCACCGCCGCCTTCACGCAGGTGCGGGAGAGCAAGGTGGGTGAGAACGAGAGGCCCACGCAAGTTGACGTCAACCATCTTAGCAAGGTCCATCGCAGCCACGTTTTCAAAGAGTCCTCGGTGGTGCAAGCCGGCATTGTTTACCAGGATATCAATCTTCCCGTAGGTCTCGAGTGTGGTCTTGATAAGTCGCTCTTGGTCTTCATGTGAACCAACATCAGTGGAAACGGCAATGGCCTTGCCGCCCGCAGCGACGATGGATTGTGCGAGCTTTTCAAGGGGTTCCAATGTGCGGGCCGCGAGAGCCACCGACACACCCTGTGCGGCAAGTTTACGAGAGACAGACTCTCCAATTCCAGCAGATGCTCCGGTAACGATGGCGACTTTGTTTTGCAGTGAAAATGGCATAAAAACCTCGTGTGCATGAATCAGCCCAGCTGCTTAGCAGGGGCGATAAGAAATGGCCATAGAACCGATGCTTAGTATCCAAGAGAATGCAGTCGTTGAAATCGATAAGATTAAAGGCTCTCGCTTTATTGGGCTCGTTTTTGCGGCCAAAGACCTTGAAGTCGCTCAGCAATTACTTGCGGAGGTTAAAGCCGAGTATGCTGATGCTCGCCACTGGTGCTGGGCGTGGCGAGGCTTACATCCCGATGCGATGCGGTACAGCGATGATGGTGAGCCATCGGGTACCGCGGGAAAGCCCATGTTAACGGTGCTCGAAGGTGCCGACCTTTCAGAGGCACTTGGAGTGGTTATCAGATATTTTGGCGGTACGAAGCTTGGTAAAGGCGGTTTGGTCCGTGCTTATACGGACGCCATGAAAGCTGCGGTGGAGGCTTGCGTCACCGAGGTTAGAATTGAGAAAGTTAGTTTTCGTTTGGAGCTTGATTACTCCCTTGAAGGCTCCGCTCGTCATTTACTGGAGGCCTGTGAGGCTGAGCTTGATTCGAGTGATTATGGTGAATCGGTGTGCTGGCGGGTGACTTTGCCCTCGGTGAATCAAGAGAGATTACGGCGAGAGTTTCAGGAGTTGACTGCAGGACGCGGCGGTATCGAACTGGTCGAGGACTGAGGTTGAAGAGAAGGGCGATGCCGGATGCACGAGGAACCCATTCTTCGTGCACCCGGTGGACCTGCTCCAACCAACTATTAGGAGCCGATTTTACGAATGATGCTCATGGAAGTTTCATGAAGCGTCTTGGAGATATTCGACATCATCTGAAGAAGTTGCTGCTGCTTTTGCAATGCGTTTTGAAGGTCTAGGTTGGCCATCTGGGCGTCTTCGCCGACGGAGTTGAGAAGGTCTTCTAATCGGTCAATTTCATCATCAAGCTCTGCAGCAGTGTTGATTTTTTCACCTGTTACAATAAGATCTGGAGTCATGTCATTGGTGGTCACCGCATCGATAAAGCCATGATTTTGGGCAGAATCGGATGGAGAACTGATTTTAGTAGCGTTCAATTCAGCGGATTCGTTTTCTGGGCTGCTAACCTTTGCAAGTGATTCTTTGTGCAACTTTAGTTCTTCTAATGCGATCAGAAGGCTACCGGGACTACCAACATGAGCATCGAGACCATATTCTTCTAATTCAGCGCCAGCGTAATCACGAATCGTCTGGTATCGATCAGCAGCAACACGGCTTAATTCGCAACAATCGTTTAATAGGTTACGAGGACTCTGGGGGGTAAATTTACTGATAATATCATTTAATCCAGGAATTTTTATACCAATGCTTGTTTTATTGGTTCCGTTGCAGGCTTCCATGGTTTCCGCTGTTGCTTGTGTTGCGCTCATCTCAACCAATTGTTCGGGAGTCATGGCTTCTACAATGTCTTCCCAGATTGAATCGAGTTCGTCCGCTACCTTAAAGTCGCTTCCACCAAGAGCGTGAACGAGGTGCCAAAGTTCCTGAGTGCTCATATGAGGAATGGCGTCGAGAACATCTTGACGGTATCCATCGGTTGTTAACATACGGCTTTCTAATGTGGTTATGCCGGTATCTGATTCATGTTTCTTAATATTTTTTATAGTCGATTGAGTTTTGATTCGCTGGTTTTGGCTTAATTCTGCAGGTTCAACTGTTTCGGTAGGGCTCTGTGTTTGGCGGCTCGACTGCCCTGTGGAAAGTCCGTTTAGGCCCGTGGTAGCAGCTTGCTCATCGCTCACCGGTCCGATTGCAGTTTTTACTTCACGGA
>JABJBS010000388.1 GCA_018668695.1 Deltaproteobacteria bacterium | reverse complement strand
CCAAGTCAGGTTCATTCTTCAGAGGTGCCGAACTCACCTGGGGCACGCCGGTTCAAACAGGAACTCAAACCGACGTCCCATTGGATATTTTTGTTGAAGAAGAGGACCTTGAGGTCAGCCTCATTTTCCATTGGGTCCAAGGCGGTAAAACTTTCAAACTTTTCGACTTAAGCATCGATGATGCCTCACTGGTCAAAGACTACCAAAATCAGTTTGGTAAAATCATCAAAGAAGAAGGTGCTGCCACACTTGTTTCGAAGCTCAAGAAACGTCTCGATGAAGCACAGAAAAAACACGGTCCACTTACATGACTTGGTTTGCTCGACACGCCCCTACGTGGCTAGCACTGGTGGTTGCAGGCACTTTTCTTAATACTGCACTGGCCGAGAAGCCGAAGGCGCTCACATCGGATGATTGCGTTCGGATTGCGCTTTCCCAGAGCGCTGTTCTTGATGAAGCCAATGCACGTGTAGAGGCTATCAAAGGTAAGCTTGCCGAGGTTGAATCTATTTTTTACCCCAAGCTTACGGGTATTGCTTACATCGCGCCGATGTACAGTGTTCGTGGAAACGCCATGGACAACAGTTCCATAGAAACGAGTTACTCCAGACTTTCCGACTGGGGTCCCTACACTCACCTCCAAGCTATCCTCGCTCAGCCCCTCACAACTTTTGGTCGGGCCGGCGCCAACGAACGAGCCGTTGAGCATCTTATCCAAGTTGAAAAAGCTCGGGTACGAGCTGCCGAACACATCTTGGCCTTAGAAGTTCGTAAACTATATTACGCTCACTTGTTCTCGGTTTCACTCCGCCCGGCTCTTCGCAACGTTATAAAAGTTGTGAAGCAAGCTCGCGAGCACGCCACCAAAGAGTATGAAAGCGCCCAGGGTTCAGTCACACAGATCGACCTTACGAAAATCGACTACGCTGGTAACGAAGCTTACCGCTACCAACATCAAAGCAACTATGCCGCGACCATGACCATGGCCGCACTCAAGCACACAATGGGTATGCCTGCATCCACGCCCATTATCATTGCTGAAAAACGATTGCCCCGAATCAAAAGCCACCCAAACTTAGAATTGCCACGTCTCATTATGGAAGCCTCCGAGAATCGGCCCGAATGGTCGCAACTCTCACACGGTGAAAAAGCTGCACTCGCATGGAAGGATGCCGAGGCCTTGTCCAGCATGCCAACCCTCTTTCTGGCTGGCACAATTGAGAGTGATTGGACTCCAATGCGCGATGATTCGAAGAATCCTTACCATTACGATCCTTACAACGGGCTCACAGCTGGCATCGCCATGGGCTTACAATTTAACTTTGACCCATGGCATTCTGTAGCCCGGGCAAACCAAGCTGACGCCAAACATGCAGAAGTTAGCGCAATGCGTCGTTTTGCTGAAACCGGGATTCCACTCCAGGTAAAACAGTCCTACGAAGACTTCCAGCTCCAGAGAGAACTTGAGGAATTATCACGCTCAAGTGTGAAATCTGCCCGGAAATGGATGACTTTTGCGGCCAGCGCATTTGCAACAGGTACCGGACCAGCCCGAGACGTGCTCGAAGGTGTGGCGGCTTACTCTAAAGCCAAGTTCACACATTATGAATCACTCTTTAACTATTATGTGGCTGAAGCCTCCCTCTACCATAGCCTCGGACGCGACCCGTAATAATCCTCAACCGCTCTCCTTCTTAGAGCTCCACTCACCACTGCTTGGCCAAATCCAACCTTAAAGCCTAGAGTTCCGCTTGCCCGCGTGTACATCTTTTGCTAGGTCGCCGGAAAATAACCTGTATCAGCCCAAGCAGGCATTTGGGGGAAACCATGTCAGAAAGACGTCAAAATAGTCGGCGCGACAACGTAGGGAAACACGGCGGTCCAAACCGGAGAACTCCCAAAGAACGACGCGGTTCTGAGCGCCGAGAACACACTCGCGTATCGCTTGAATTGTGGATGGAAGAGCTCGTTGGAGACGACGTTTACTTTCGACGAACAGGCAACCTCAGTGCAGGTGGCGTATTTTTCGACAGCGCAATTCCTCATCAGCTCGGTACCGAAATGACTTTGAAGTTTACGCTTCCAGGCTGCAAAGAAATGGTCGTGGCTCGCGGTAAAGTCGTCAGTCATACTGAAGCTAAAACCGATGGACTCGGCATGGGTGTTAAGTTCATAAGCTTTGAAGGCAACGGTAAAGATAAGCTCAAGACCTATATTCGGGCACTCTAATTACGGTTCTTCATCCGAAGTACTGAGCCCTATTGCCACAGCAGTGGCAACGACGACGACAACGCCACCCGCAATCGCCCACCAACCCCAATCAGGAATCAAAGCATCGTCTTGCTGCGAGCGAATAGGCCAGGGATTTGTAAGCGCTGAAAACTGCAGCGTCTCAAAATGCTCAATTGCCTTTCCACCAAAAGCCTCTTGAGCAGTCCCAAGTTGAAACCGCTCCCCTGAAGCCAAGTTAAATTCCAGATAATAGAGGTAATCGCCAGGTATCGCAGAGACCTCTCCTGAACTCCGCCACTGATTCCCAAACTTACTAAGCTCGTAACTTTTAAACGCGACATCTACCGGCGTCTTCAACCAAAACAGGATATTCTCTAACCTATCTCCCGGTCCGGCAGGCCGCTGGAGCACCAATGTTCCGAGGTCTTTTTGAACCGCCAGTTCATCGAGCCGGAACCTGTTCATCCACCTTGCGCGTTCACAGGCCCGGGTCCAAATATCATTGGCTGTTGGCGCCATCCTAGGAGGCGCTAAGGCAGGATTTCGCAAGCACATACGCGTCCAACTGGTCAGCGCCAACTTCTGCCGGCCCAATGCCACCTGACAAAGACCTCGCACGCGCTCACAGCGCTCGTACTCTTTCGGGATGGTTCGACAATCCGGCGGCAGCGTTTCAAGCGCAGATTCATAAAGCGCCTCGTCGTAGAGAACTAAAGCCTGGTCCACATCGACAAGTGTTCCCATGGTTATCATAAGCAGTGCGGCATACATGATCTGCAAAATATCCGGTGGTCGCTCCCAGCTCAAGGATGAGCTACCCCAAGAATGCTTGACCTAACCACCTTTTGGGGCTTTTAGTGGTTATATGAGCGACGGTTCTAAAAAAGATTCATTAAAGTCACTGGTATCGGCGGCACTTGGGCAAAGCGCTCAGGCTCCCGCCTCACCTCAAGAGACCCCAGAGCCAACGTCCCAACCAGCATCCGAGCCCCTGGGAGACGCTGAGGCTCTCATAGCCATTTATTTCGACCTAGAAGAACCCGAAGAGCGGGACGAAGTATTTGACCAGCTCACAAGCCATCGTGTGCCGATGGTAGACAATTTCTTCGCGGAGATGGCATCCCATGATGATGATGCATATGTTCGAGCGGCCGCTACCGCGGAACTCTTTAAACGCGGTCACGAGGAATATCTTCCGGCGATAGAGTCAGACCTGGTTGATCCACAAGAACTATTCTTCTTCGCTACCGCACTCCATAGCTTAGCCGAGGTGCGTGGAGCCCAGCTGTACCCGGACCTTGTCCAAATGCTCACGGACCCCAACCGAGATCCCGAGCACCAGCAAGACATCATGCTCGCTATGGAAGCTGTGACTCCCGAGCAATCGGTCCGGCACTTCACCGCGCTTTTATCCGGCTGGAAATCAACGGACCAAATCGACGATGTCTTTGTTGAACATGCAAGTTTAGCTTTTGCACGACAAAATCACGCTCCCGGTCATCAGATGCTTCAACAAGTGATGAAGGTCGTTGAAAATTCGGGTCTAGAGCCGTTGGATAAAGAAGAGCTTACGGAACTTTTAGAAGAAGCCATGTCCGTCGCCGAACCCGACTCCACAACTTAAGAGTTGCCCCAGTCCAGCTTCGTCCGCAGCGTTTCGAAATAGGATCGCCACGGAACCTCAAAGAGCCTCAATGGCACATCTGCTTTACGGACCAACATCAAGTCTTCAGCATTAAAGCTATGTGCCGTTTGCCCATCTAATGTGGCTACAACCTGAGTTTCCGTATCCAGAGACAGCGTGACGGTTTGCTCGGCATCTAAAATCATTTGGCGCTGAGTCAGTTGGTGCGGGTTAATGGGTGTTACGGCAATGGCCCGCAGTGTCGGCGATAAAATGGATCCACCTGCGGCCATGGCGTAAGCCGTAGAGCCTGTAGGCGTAGACACAATCACCCCATCTCCACGCATGGTCGTCATCAATTCGTCCCCTACCGTCACCCGGTATGAGGCCAATCGCGAAAGCTGGCGTAAGCTTAAAACCACATCGTTAAGAATGAGACGATGAATTGGCTCACGGTCTTTGAACCTGAGCACCACATCCAACCGCATACGTTCCGTTATCGCCAACTCGCCGGCCAGCGCGGCGCCAATGGAACGCTCTACCTCGTCAATCGCAACATCGGTCATGAAGCCAATATAGCCGACATTCACACCCAGAATAGGAACCGCTCGGCTCTGCAAGAGAGAGGCGGCATGGATGAGAGTTCCGTCACCCCCGAAAACGACCATGAGATCAGCTTGGTTCTCGATGTCCTTGGCCGCCAACCGGTCAATTCCTACGGGCAGGCCCTCAACGGCATGGTGCCCCTGGGCCTCCATAATGAACCGATGGCCCGGAGCAACTTTCACAAGACGCTCCAACGCCTCTACCGCCTGCGGGGTCCCGGGTTTAATGACTATTGCGATGGTTTTGCTCATGAGTTCCTCAAGTCTACCTACAGTACGGTACAAGAGTGGGCCCCATGGCTGCAACGAAGGTGGAAGCAAAATTGTCCAAAGAAGCAACTTAAGGTAGGACGCGATCCTCGAATAATTGGCTAGCGCATGTTGACCTATACGAATAAAGGGTTCCCGTGCTAGCAGGGATAAAGATATGGCTACAGATTACTCAACTCGCGATGTTTCAAAGCTCCTCAAAATTCCGGAGCACCGCGTACGTCACCTGGCACGGGCTGGCACTCTAGGGCAAAGCCCTGAGGCCCCGATTACGCTGCCTAGGCGCTACAGTTTCGACTTCAGAGACATGATGGTCCTTCGTATGGCTTCACGTCTTTTGGCCGAAGGAATCTCCTCAGCCCGCGTTCAACGGGTTCTTGAGAACCTTCGAGATAAAATGCCAACCGACCTGCCTCTGTCGGGCATGCAGATTTTTAGTGAGGAAGAGCGCATTCTTGTGCGTACGCAGGGCCAAACATGGGAGCCCGAATCAGGGCAATTTATGCTCAGCTTCGACCAAGCCGACGCTAAGCCGCAAAATAGCCACCCCACGACACTCAACACGCAGGACCCAGGCATCCCAGAGGAAGACGGTAATATCACGTCTTTGATCGGGGACTTGGAGGACTCAGACGACTATCGCTCTGCGGATCCTTGGTTTGAGGTAGGTGTGGCGCTTGAAGCAACCGAGCCACAGAAGGCTTATGAGGCTTACCTGCGGGCATTGGCCTGTAATCCCGAGCATGTCGAGGCGCATATCAATGTGGGGACTCTTTGTTCCGGTGCCGGCGAGCTCGACCGTGCTGCAGCCTATTTTAGACAGGCTATCCGCGTGAACCCGCAGCAACCGGTCGCCCATTACAACCTAGCCGTCACCTACCACGATATGCACAATGTTGGCTCAGCCATCGAATCCTATCGTGATGCCTTAAAATCTGACCCAGATTTTGCGGATGCCCACTTCAACCTGGCAACCTTGCTGGAACAAGAGGGAGATCGTGAGGGTGCGATGCGCCATTTAGCGGCTTATCGACGCGTTTGTGCACAACACGATCCGGAATAAGTATTTCCCCCCAATAAAATTGTTGACCATCCGCCTTTGAATTGTTAATCACGCTTCACCGCTGGGGCGGTAGTTAAGTTGGTTATAACGCCGGCCTGTCACGCCGGAGGCCGCGGGTTCGAGT
>JABJBS010000387.1 GCA_018668695.1 Deltaproteobacteria bacterium | reverse complement strand
GCCGCCGCCGCCGCCGCCACGGCTACGCTCGTGTGCTTCGTTGACGTTCAATGCACGGCCATCAAGTTCGGAGCCATTCATTTGCTCGACCGCGTTGTCAGCCGCAGTGTCATCGCTAAAAGTTACGAAACCAAAACCACGGCTACGGCCAGTGTCTCGGTCTGTAATTACTTTTGCTTCAGTTACTTCACCGTGTTGCTCGAAAGCCATACGAAGACCGTTATCATCGGTATTCCAGCTTAGGCCACCCACAAACAATTTCTTGGACATATCTCTCTCCTGATGCGCTGACCTGATGCCAGCCAATCTTAATTCGCGAAATTTTCTCGGGGACCGAGCAACACGCGAGGGTAATTGATGCCCTCTGCCGGTATTGGGTCCATTCGAAGCTTGGGCAACAAACGTTCAACTCGGTACGAAGACTCTTTGGGTGATGGCTTACCCAAGATTTGAAAAAGGTTCAACAATTAATCCCTAAACATTAGGGCCATGCATCAAAGCCCTTAAGTAACAGTACTATTGGTAGCCCCTAACCCTTTGCCCTAAATCAGGCGAATCAGGGCATTCAAGTTATCGTCCAGCGAACCATTCGGTTAACCCAAGGGTTCCCAGAGAAACAACTCACTCGGTCATGAATCAGGATTAACGCTTAATAACAGGGGCTTAGAAGGATGCGGCCACCATTCTTCCCCATACGAAGAGATTCTTAGGTCACGATAACCCCAAGAAATGTGTAACTTCCTCCCCGTTGAAAGAACAGCTCGCGACCTATAAGCTTCTCAAGGTCGTAACTTCCGAATGGAGATAATACCATGCCCATCATGCTTGGAGACACTGCTCCTGATTTCAAAGCACAAACAACTGAAGGCGAAGTGTCTTTCCACCAATGGATGGGTGATAGCTGGGCGCTATTATTTTCTCACCCAAAAGACTTTACCCCGGTGTGTACGACAGAGCTGGGAGAGGTTGCGGCATTGAAAACGCGGCTCGACAAACGGGGCGTTAAGGCAATTGGAGTTTCTATAGACAGCCTTGAAGACCATCGTGCGTGGTCTAAAGATATTCTAGAAGTCACTGGCCACGCTTTAAACTTCCCCTTGATTGCCGATAGCGACAAACACGTTGCCAAGCTTTACGGCATGATTCACCCGAAAGCGTTGGACACACTGACCGTTCGTTCTGTGTTTATTATCGGGCCTGATAAGAAGGTAAAACTCACGCTGACCTATCCTGCGTCAACCGGGCGTAATTTCAACGAGATTCTGAGAGTTATCGACAGCCTTCAGCTCACAGCCAACCAAGCCCTCGCAACCCCGGCCAATTGGCAAGTGGGCGACCGCTGCATCATTGCTCCCTCAGTTTCAGACGAAGAGGCGGAAAAGCGTTTCCCTGGCTACGAAACGATCAAACCCTACCTGCGTACCACGCCTTGCAAAGGCTAATCAGAGCGTAAGCCCCTAGGTTCCTACCACTGCTCATCGACAGGCAGCCCATTTCCTCCTAGACTTAGAAGTGGGTCTCGATGTGAGAGACCAAGGGGGAAATTCTGTGAGAAGTTCAGACGTTGGAACGGTCAGTTCCTCACAGACCAGTCAACCCGATGGCATCCGAAGTACATTCCACAGACACTCCGTAAACCCTTTCGAAACAGACACGCCGTGGCGAGCTCTAGAGATCTTTCTCCTCGTACCCATGTTGCCTGTGTTGATGATTCGTCTCACGTTGTTAGCGCTGGCATTCGGCACTGCCAGCTTCTTTGTAACCGTGGCCGCGTTCTTACCCAAACCCATACAACGAACCGCCGTTTTGCCTCTGAAGTGGTGCTCTAGGCTTGTACTTTATGCCTTCGGCTTTTGGTGGATTGAGGAAGAAGGACTCGAGGAAAACGGGTTTGAAAATGTAGGCATCATATGCGGAGCTTCCCACGCCTCACTGCTTGACGTTTTTTACTACGCCTACCGCTGGCTACCTTCATTTGTTGCAAAACGAGATATCCGCGAGATGCCTTTCATCGGTTGGTTTGCACAAGTGCTCAATTCTGTTTTCGTCGACCGCCATGCCGATGCAAAAACAAAAGCAGCCTATAAATCAAAAATTGAAGCGATTGCCGAAAATCCAAAAGCACCACCTGTTCTGATTTTCCCTGAGGGAACCTGCACCAATGGGAAATCCCTCATCACATTTAAGCGAGGCGCTTTCGAACCTGGCGTGGACCTTCTCCCGGTATGCATGCAATATCGCTCGGAAATGAATCCCGCTTGTGTCGGCAGAAACAGCGAAGTGTTGTTTCTTCTGCGTGTGATGATGCAGTGGTCCAACAAACTTCATGTTCAAATACTCCCGGTTCACAAACCCACCGAGGAAGAAAAACAAGACTCGATTCTATTTGCTGAACACATCCAGGACCTCATGGGCGATGCGATGGGCATTCCCAAAACAAGACATTCTATTGCAGACATGTTTTTTTACCAGCAAGTGGTCGACCAAGAATTACCTGAGAAAATATTTCAGTTCATCTTTGCGGATCTCTATGAGTACTTTCTCTTACGTGACAGGGAAGAGCGCAAAGCCTTTCGCCATACACTGATGCACCTTCTGGACAGGTGGCATCAAGTTGACCGGGACAGCGATGGGAAAATCTCAAAATCAGAATTTCTAAACTACGCCAAGCAAGCAGGTATCGGCGAAAACATAGGCGAAGCCATCTTTTTCCAATTTGATGTTCTGGGCAATGACAGCGTTGACTTCCTTGAGCTCGCTGCCGCTTGTTTCGAACTTTTAAGGCTCGCTGAATTTGTCGTTTATGAAAACCCCGAGGGGATTGGGCCGCGTGAAATTAGAGATGCTTATCGATTTTATCGGGGCAGCCTGGGCGGGGTTTCTCGTGAAAGCGTAGAAACTCTTTTAAAGCGCACTGCCGGCCTCGACATGCCGAGTGAGATTCTAGATCGCCACTTTCCCGAAGAGGGAGAGTTTTCGGTGATCGGACTCAAAAGCTTCTCGAAATTCTATATGGAAGAAAAAAACTATTTAAAACTGCCGTTTGCGGTGGCGAGCGTGCTGGTAAACCATGTGCTGGAAGTTCCTGAAATTTCAGAATTATCACAAGAACACACCCCTCAAGAACCACACAAAAACCATACAAATTGAGAACTTAGAAGACTTAATTGACCAAGGCACTGACGGCGTTTATACCCAAAGTAGATAAAGGGGAGACCAAGTGAAACATATCTTTAGAATACTCATCACCATTTTAGGAATGAGCCTCGCACTCTTGGGCTGTAAAGAGAGCGACGGATTGGTCCAGGTGACCACACTTACTGTCAGCCTCCCCGCAACCGCAACGGTCGACGACGGCTGGGCCTTGGTACAAGTTGAGCTAACACAAGACCAGTCCACTCAATCCATCGTGCTCTCTGAAACGACAACGACTCTCACGGTACCAATTCCCAACAGTACTGAACTCACAATCGCCACCATTGCCGTTCAAGTCGAAGCTGGAGCATCGGTAACTTGGTACACCAGCACCCAAAATTTTGATCCCATGGGTGGAGAAAACACACTTGACATTCAAGCTTCGGCCGCACCGGGGCAAGCAGTTAACTTTCAGCCGCACCTCTACCATGAAGAAGCACAAGCCAATGTCGCCTGGACGCGTGAGCTCGCCATCCTTTTTGTTGACCTGACTACCGGCTTCACTACCAGCCCGCTCTTCAAAACCAACCAAGATCTAACGATGCCCACCGATGCAAACTGGGTGGCAGTTTTTGTAGATGAAGATAATTACGGCACACAAATCGATACCTTCGGCAGCAACATCGCTGAAATTGTCGAGTACCATAACAGCCTCGGTTCAAGCCCTGAAGGTCTCGTCTTTTTCGACCATGATGAAGGATTGGTTCTAAACTCTACAGGCGGCGTAAGCATGGGTATTCAAGGGCTTGTGGGCTACGATGCTGATGCCTGGACAGGTATTGTGCCTTTGGTTGTTGGCCAAGCTCCCACGATGTCCACCACGGCAGAGTCCAACCCAGCGAGTTCAACGGATACCGTCGACGAAGGTAATGTGGTTCTCACAGAAGTAGCCGGTTTTCCTGAAACAGACACCGCATTTTCCATTGAATGTGCAGCCAGCCCATCGTGCGCGGCTGCAACAGGTTGGCAAGGCTGCAACCAAGCATTTGAAGTGACTGAATCAACAATGTTCATGGTTCGATACGACGAGATTCCAACTCTTGGCTGCTTAAGCTTTGAGATCAGAATGGACACCAATGCCAACCTCGGTGGCGACTGCGATGACGGCAGAACCTGTTCAGACGCGCTCGCTTGCGACTGCTCGGAAGAATGCTCTTCTTCCGCTTGTGGAACCGAGGGCTGCGGTAGCTGCGGCGCTTGCGCGGCGACGGATTATTGCGGAGCCAACGAGTCGGGTGAATTTTCTTGCACGCCAAAATGCGTCACACCTCAAGAACCATCTGAGGCCATTGGTGTCAAAGGGCTCTGTACTCAAGGCCGCCAGCTCTATGGCTGCTTTCAAGGTACCAGAAATACGATCCAGTGTTATGCTCCCGAAGGACTTGGCTCAGACGAATACCAATGTGGCTACACCGCCGATGGGTTCGCTACTTGCTTGGATCTTAGAGCAGCTTGCAGTCCCAACTGTACTGATTTGAAACTTGGGGAAACCGATGGATGCGGACAGATTTGCGGCGTGCATGCCGATGGTCATAAACTCCCATGCAGCGAGGCTGCACCTCTAAGCTGCGATCCTGAGCTACCAGAGATAAGCTGTGTAGCGGGCGAGTGGGAATTTAATTAAAGCCCAAAAAGCTCTGGCCACTGTGCTCTAGCAAAGTCCCCCACACTGGTGCGGGAGTCATTTTCAAATGCTTCCCATACGTTATTGTAGCGATTTAAAAGCGCATCCATTCGACCGCCCAACTCACTCGTAGGCGTTCTTCGTTCGGCACTTTCTGTCACAATTTGATACCGGCTGGTGCCTTTTGCATTTCGGGTGGCATCAACCTCGCCGTGAAATAGGCGCTCTTCGGCTAACTGTGCTGCATCGTATTCACCTTGCGTTCGAGCCTGGTCTTTACGCACCACTTGCTGAATCAACGCGGCAAATGTTTCTTTGGCAATGGGCTTATCGTCCTTTAAAGAAGTCGCCATGCTGTACCATCCGTCATAACTTTGAAAAATACGGCAGGCATCGTCTTTTTTCTCCACCACGAAGCTATGGCACCCGATTTGAACTCTTAAAAATCCATCACCCGGAGCACGAATGGCTTCATAGAGAGCCTGCTCGCCTTCTTGTTCGCGAGTTGCACCAGAGAACAATACACTTTTTAAAGCATTGGATGTTTCGCCGCATGACGGACCGAAGTTCTTCGTTCTCAGGATATGGCTGAAGAGGTCTTTACAGGATGTTCCCTCACGAGATGGGTCCAAAGCATAGGCAGCGATGATGCCTCGCGGATCATAGAAGCGAAGTTCGATGCCGCGCATCGTGGTTCCACGTTCTGCGGCTTTGATGGCTAATAAATCCTCAAGTGCGGGATAAAAATCAGGCGCTCCCGAAGAAGCTGGTTGAATGCGAGGCGCGCGCTCAGGGGCACGAAGTTGAGCTTCTTGACCAGAGCCTACGGTAGGAGCCTGGCGCTGAGCCGGCCCGCGCTGGATAGAATCTCGAATGACTGCCTGAACTGGACGCTCGACATGGGGCGGTGCCTCTGGGCCCGGGCCTTGAACCTGAGACGTATTGGTAAACAGACGGCTTACAAAACTAGGAAGGTAATTAGACAATGGCATCTTCAGCTCCAGCTATGAATGGATACTTCATTGTCGGCGCGAAAACGCAGAAGTTGCGCTTAATAGGCAAGCCACGCATTAAAATGCCGGGCGAAACCGAAAACTAGAGAAAACCTTTTTTTTGCGGGGACTTAGGTCCTATCAAATGTTCATCGAGCCATGATTCTCAAACGCAGTTCGGAACTAAGAGCGTCGATTAAGCTCACCACGACCAGCAAGACCAAAAGCTGAGTGGCAAGCTCTCGAAAATGAAAGAGGCTGATGGCGGTATGGATTTCATCACCGATGCCGCCTGCGCCCACAAAACCAACCATGGCTGTAGCACGAATATTCACCTCAAAACGAAACAATGCGAATGATAAGAGCTGGGGCATCGCCTGCGGTAAAACACCATACGCCCAGGCTCCAAGCCTGCCCGCACCCCGAGCCTCTAAGGTGCTTGGGTAGTGGTTTTCAATGTCTTCGTAAACCTCGCCAAAGAGCCTGCCCATGATACCGATGGTATGGGCTCCAATGGCCATCATGCCCGCCATGGGACCGGCTCCTATCCAGACTACAAAAATCAACGCCCATACGAGCTCAGGCATCGCTCTGAAAACCTGAAAGATAAGCCGGACTGCCATAAACACCAATGCAAAGAGCCGCTGATGGGTTGCCCCGTTGGGTGCATCCTGCAGATAACCCATACTTAGGATTTGCCAAGCTCCCAAAGGTGCCATCATAAACGCTAAAAGCGATGCACCCATGGTTGCAAAGAGTGCCATCCCTACTGTCTCGAGCATGGCCTGCGTCGTTGCCCACACAAAATCGAAGTCAAGCACTGGATTGGAAAACCCCGCCAAAAAGACGCCCAGTTGCTTGGCTGCTTGGGCCGTAAAAAGGTCAAACCACACAACGCCTAACGTCAGGCTTCCCCAAAGAGCGCCGACAGCGATGGTACCAATCGACCAATACGCTCTCGACCGACGCAAAATGAGGCTAGAAATCTCCAATAAAATAACACAGAGAAGCAGTGCCAGGAGCGCCGTAGCCAGCTTGTCGTATTGAAAGTAGCGAATGCTTAAATCGATTTCAGAGCCAAGCCCTCCTGCACCCACCACACCTAAAATCGCCGCACTTCGAATCGCGCATTCCAGACGAAAAAGGCCATACCCAACCCATTGATGACGTACTTGGGGTAAGACACCATAAAGCGCTACGCCCAGCGGGGAAGCCCCGAGACGTCGTAGACTCATTGCAGGCTCAGGCGCTGCACTTTCCATCAGCTCCGCAAAAAGCTTACCAATGATTCCGGCAAAACTTAGCCCAATAGCAATGACCGCCGGGCCGGGACCTAATCCCAGAATGCGAACAAACAAAAAGGCCCAGATAATTTCGGGAATACTGCGTAAAATCGTCAGGATGGTTCGTGAGGCCGGGCGAACTACAAACGCCGTGAAATCCACGAATGAACGCTTACGGGATTGCTCAGGCAGTGCCGGTAAACGCGCTCCCCAGATCCCCAAGGGGATACCGATAACAAGGGCCAAGCCGAGCCCTGAGAAGCCAATGGCAAAGCTCTCAACGCTAAGCTCCATGATGCGTCGGATAAAGTCAGCATCCAATGCAGGACTCGTAAAGCCTTGAAACAGTGCAAGAGCATTGGCGAGACCGTCTTTTTGAAATAATCTCCCCGGCTCAAATCCGATGCCCCAACCACCCAAGCACCAAGCGATGAGAAAACCCGACAAAACCAGAGCACGCAGGCCTGCAGGTTGCTCCCGCGTTGAAAGCGGTTTTACCGAGTCACTGGGCATCAACGCCGCTCCTGGTGCCCCGCGTAGAGTTCATCGAGCACCGAGTCGGTTACTTCATGAGCAGGCACATCCAAAACGAGCCTGCCTTCACGTAGGCCAATGATCCGGTCAACATGTGGCTGAACCACGCTTACCCAATGGGTGGATAAAACCATCGATTGCGCATGCCGCTGGCCCTCTTCGATAAGCAGCTTCATGACTGTTTGTGCTGTGGCCGGGTCTAAAGACGATGTTGGTTCATCTGCAAAGAGAATCGTGGGCCGGTGAATCAACGCCCGAGCAATGGCCACGCGTTGCTTCTCACCGCCGCTTAATGTGTGTGTGGAATCAAACTGCCTGGATGCAAGACCCACTTCCTCAAGCATCTGCGCCACCTCTTGTTTATCCGTGGTCCACAGTAAAGAGAGCATAATGCGCCATGGTGACCAATTTGAGAGCAGGCCTGCGACAACATTTCGGTGCAAGGATAATTGCGGGACAAGGTCTAAACTTTGCTCGACCAAACCAAGCTGGCGACGATAGGAACGAAGTTCGCGCCGGTTCCATGTGGCCATATCTTGGCCCTCGACCAAGACCTGACCACAAGAAGGCTCAAGAGACCCTGCCAAAAGCTTAATCAGGGTAGACTTTCCACTACCACTGGGACCCAAAACAGCGACTCGCTCGCCAAGTGACACTTTGAGATTGATTGCCGATAGAGCTTTGAACTCACCGAACGATTTACCAACCTCAGAGAGCTCCAATACAGGAGCCTGCTCACTGACGAGCTCAGTCATCTTACTTTAAAAGTCCTGTTTCACGAGCAACCGATTCAATCGCATCAAAGTCACTCGGCGCTGCCGGTACAAACTTAGCCGCACCCTGAAGTGCCAATACTGCTTGATGCTTCTCATTGGTTCCATCGAGCTTCAAAAAGGCTTTCTTGAATTTGTCTTGTAGGAGCGCGTCCACTTCTTTGCCCGCGGTCCAAACGTAGTCAACGTAGCCAGGTGTGGTCCAGATGAGCTTCACCTTGGCTGTATCAACTTTTTCTTGAGTGACCATACGATCCCAAACCTGCTTGTTCAAAGCACCTGCAGCAACTTTGCCCGACTCAACTATTTTCGCTGTGGCATCATGGGCGCCGCTGAAAACTGGCTTACCTTCAAGATCGGCGGCTACGTCCAAACTAAACTGAGTCTTCATAAAGTGACGTGGCATCAGATGGCCCGAGGTGGAGCTCTTTGAGCCGAAAGACAGGGTCTTACCGCGAATATCTTCGACTTTCTCAACACCGCTCTGCGCGTTGGCAATGAATACGGTTTTAAAATCACGATCGATTCCGCGCATGGTCAAAGGCACAGCGCCGGCCATGGTTCGGGCTTGAACATGGGTGAAACCACCAAGCCAAGCAAAATCAATTTGCCCTGCAGCCAGAGCTTGAACCGCTGCACCGTAATCGGTGACGGGGACATAAGTAACTTCGGTGCCGAGTTCTTCACTAAGATAGGCAACAAGTGGTGCATTTTTACGCTGAAGTTCGGTCGGATTCTCATCAGGGATACCGGTTACCCGAATCACTGTTTTTTCGGCAGCTGCTTGAGGCTTGTCTTCAACCTTCTTGGCGGGAGCCTCTGATTCGGCTTTTGGGCTACAAGCAACCATGGCCAGGGTAAGAACACTTGCCACGTATGCATTCATCACGAAACTTCTCTTCATTTTCATCTCACTTCATAGGATATCACGAATACCGCTCTCTTGATTCCGAGAGGTTTTGTATACTGTTTTAAGCTTGTTTGACCAGAGTCAAACATAGAGTCGGAACCTAAATAATTTAGGGATGCTGGATTCACCGAGCTATTCCAAGTAGCTTTCTATGCGGGGGAATCATGCCAAATATCGTCAAAAAAGACAGTTACGACTATATCATCATCGGTGGAGGATCTGCTGGGTGTTGCCTAGCCAACCGGCTTAGCGAGGACCCTTCGAATAAGGTACTCGTTTTGGAAGCCGGGCGACCCGATTGGAAATGGGATATTTTTATCCATATGCCAGCTGGCCTCAGTACTCCCCTCGGCAACAAGCTCTACGACTGGAAATACAAGTCGGAGCCGGAGCCATTTATGAATGGTCGACAGGTCGACCACGGCCGAGGCAAAGTCTTGGGCGGCTCAAGCAGTATCAACGGCATGATTTACATCCGCGGCAACGCCATGGATTTTGAAAAATGGGCCCTGGAGCCCGGCATGGAGCGATGGGACTACGCCCACTGCCTGCCCTACTTTATCAAAGCCGAGAATCGAACCGCCGGTAAAAATGATTACCATGGGCAGGAAGGCCCTTTGGTTCTTGAGAAGGGGCCATGTGAAAGTCCCCTCTTTCAATCCTTTTTTGAGGCCTGCAAACAGGCTGGGTACCCCATCACAGACGATGTAAACGGTTATCAGCAAGAGGGCTTTGCGCCTTTCGACCGCAATGTGAACAATGGAAGGCGCTGGAGCGCTGCCCGGGCTTATCTACACCCGGTAATGGATCGCCCCAACCTCACTGTTATTTGTGGGGCACTCTCCACCCGAATTCTCTTTGAAGGTAAGCGGGCCGTGGGGGTCGAGTACGTTAAAGGTAAGGGACTCTTTAACACCAGCTACGGCACGACGACTTATACGGCGCATGCGGGTGAAGTCATCTGCTCCGGTGGTGCCATCAACACACCTCAGCTCCTGCAACTCTCCGGCGTGGGCAACGAAGAGGACCTCAAGCCCCATGGCATCAAAATGGTCCACCATCTGCCTGGCGTAGGCGAGAACCTCCAAGATCACCTGGAGGTTTATGTACAGCATGCCTGTAAACAACCTGTTTCCCTGCAACCCGCCCTCAAGTGGTATAACCAGCCCTGGATTGGGCTGAAATGGCTCTTCGGGCGCACCGGGGAAGCGGCCACCAATCACTTTGAGGCCGGCGGCTTTATCCGCAGCAATGAAACCGTAAAATACCCGAACATTCAGTTTCACTTTCTGCCACTGGCCATTCGTTACGACGGAAGCCAACCAGAAGGAAACCATGGATACCAGGTCCACATCGGTCCGATGTATTCTGATGTTCGCGGAAATATTAAAATCAAATCCACGGACCCTCGTGAACACCCCGCCTTACGATTCAATTACTTATCCACGGGCCTCGACCGTCAGGAGTGGATTGAAGCGGTTCGCTCTGCCCGAAAGATTTTAAGTCAATCCTCGATGGACGAGTTCAATGGTGGTGAGATCTCGCCGGGACCATCGGTTCAAACCGACGAAGAAATCCTAAAATGGGTCGGTGAAGATGCCGAAACAGCTCTTCACCCATCATGCACCGCAAAAATGGGGTTGGATGATATGGCCGTGACTCATCCCGACAGCTTGAAAGTACACGGGATCGAAGGCCTTCGTGTCGTTGATGCATCGGTGATGCCCGGGGTGACCAACGGAAACATCTATTCGCCCGTGATGATGATTGCTGAAAAAGCATCAGACCTAATTCTTGGCAACACCCCGCTCCCACCCTCAGATGCTCCGTTTTATTTGCATAAGTCAGAAAGTGAATAGGCAGATGACTATCTCGAATATCCAGGGCGTCATCTTTGATATGGACGGCACACTCATCGACTCGGAACTGTTCACCGAGCAGGCAGTTGAGAGGCTCCTTACCGAAGAGGGATTACCCACCGAGGGCATGAACTATAAGCAGTTTTACGGCATCACTTGGAAGAATATTGAATCCATTTTGCAAGACCTCTTC
>JABJBS010000386.1 GCA_018668695.1 Deltaproteobacteria bacterium | reverse complement strand
CTTGGCCGACTCAAATCGCTGGGTGGCCGTGTCCTCGCCGCCAAACAGCTCTTGCTGAACAACGATGCAGTTTCCTTCACCAAGAACCCCAGAGTCGTTGATATCAGTGGCAGCCATCCGAATGGCTTCGACCTCGTTGAGTACCCCGCCAGTTTCCTCGTACATGACGCCTACGGTTAACTCCGTGGTACATGTATCCGTACTTCCACCGTTGCCATTACCGTTTCCGGTCTCATCTGTTGAGTCATCGGAACAAGCTGTCGCTAGCACCAAACTGCACGCAACCACTAAAATCTTTAGAGCTGTTTGTTTCATTTGTGTTTCCCTGGCCTCGAGTTTTCTCTTGCTGTAATTTCGAGTTTTTTTGTTTGAATTAAAACTTCTGTTTAACGCCTAGAAAGACTCGCCGCGGTTCCCCTGGCAAGTCGATCCCGTACGACATTTGAAAACCGGGATACTGATATTCTTCAGCGAGTAAATTGCGAACCGTACAGTTGAAAGTCGTTGGCATATCATCGCCAAAAATATTCAAAGCATACGACGTAAGTGACACATTCATTAAATTGTAAGCACCAAGCGTATACCGCTCCGTATTCATTTCGTTGACGCCCGGCTGATTGAACGGAAATCCCGTGCGCTCACCAATATACTGGTACTCAATGTTTAGATAACTTTTCACAAAAGCAACATCGACCGTTAGATTTGCGTTCATCATCAACTCAGGGAATGCAACTGTCTCAGAGAACAGGAACTCGCTGCCCTCTGGTGGTAAGCGCTCACTGGATTGTTGTGAGAATCCTACCGAAAGCTCGACCGGCTCCCAACGAACATTGAGAGTCGCTTCCACACCCATGGTTTTCACATCGAGTGCATTGTAGGCGATGATAAAGCTACCCGTTTTCTTGTACCCTGTTTTGTTAACCACATCGTTCATAAAATAGACGAGCGATAGATTGACGTGCCCGTCCAGAAAGTCTGCGCCCAAAAGAAACTCCAACGAATTCACATCCTGTGGAAGCAATCCAGCAAATGCCTGAATAGGTGTTTGACCCGCAGGGGTTCCGTTGTTGTAAAGATATGAAGGAGCTGGCGCCTTAAATGCTGTGCCGTAGAGCGCCTTTAAATATAAATTATCAAGAAGCGTATAGTCTCCAAGCTTGCCGACTTTTTGCAGAAGAGACATCGTCAAACCGGCTCGGTAGTTTAAGCTGCTGTAGCAAACGGAGTTGCCTTCGCAGAGTTCCAAATACTTCTCACCGACAAACCCTTTTTGCACTTTATCTTCGTATGCATCGAGCTGGTATTCAGAAAGGTCAGGGCCCGAATATTCATCGTAACGAGCGCCTACAATAAAGCCCAATCGCTTATTGAATAGACTGCCTGTAAGTTGTCCCAAGACACCAACATTCGATAAATCACTTTCCAAATACTCACGGTCTCGAGGTCGCTCTTGATAACTGATGGTGTCCTGCATCAAATCCGCCGCAAGAACTAAGCTCAGGTTATTGATGACTGTAACATCTTCCAAAAAACCACTGTCAGGGGTTAACGCATTCTCTAAAACTGTGAAGTAAACCTCGCCCATCACGTCCATACTGGTGTAACCGTAATGGCCGCGGTTTTGGGTGGGAACCTGGCCAAAAATTTCAGTGTCTTGCCCTAGCTGACGAAGACGTTCGTTAGAACTGGTACCACCCTGAGCAAAAGCAGCGCCCAAGGTCACATCAACCGCATCAAAAAGATTCAACATATAGTTCAGCCGCGTCGTGGTATTATGAAGGCCAACTCGGTTGCCCGTATTTCTTACCTTGCGACTTCCGCGCTCTCCATCAGCAAGCGTGAAACTGTCTTCGTCGTATTGCAGTACTGACCAGTCCGTGAAGCTACCGCCGCTTGTTAAGGACTGATGATTAACCATCGCACTTAGAAAACCGTACTTTTCATCTTCGTCCAATAAGAGGCTACCCACATCCAGCTTCATGGTGGCGACCAATGACCAAGGCGTTGCAAAATCGTCGTAAGATGTACGCCCCAACAGGTTCTCGTTCTGCTCTTGCCACTGCTCGTCTTGATAAGTGATGGGAATACTTAACCCACTTCGATTGGTTTCGTTTCGCTGAATCGCAACGTAATACTCCGCCGCTCCAACTTGACGACCTCCCTGAACACCAAGGGTGTAACTGTTTCGCCCCAATGCCTGGGAGCCCTGTGCCCAAAACTCTCCACCATTTGCTGACTCACCACTTCGCGTAATGACGTTCACAACTCCAAGAAAAGCATTTGCACCATAGAGTGCTGAACCCGGTCCCCGGATGACCTCGATGCGCTCGATGGCTTTAAGTGGGATAAATTCAGGCCCGAGCCAGTTGGTTGTCTCAATTCGAAATGATACCGGCTGACTGTTGATCATCACCTTGATGACCCGGCTTCCACCGCGCAAGCCGCCGCTGACTCCACGCACACCCACATCGGGCGATACCCAATCGGTATTTACATAAAGTCCGGGAACAGACTGCAACGCTTCAGCCACACTCTGATAACCGCGCTCTTCAATTTGCTTGGCCGTGATAACGGAAATGATGGCCGGTGCTTCTGAAACAGTTTGTTCGAACTTGGTAGCCGATGTAACCGTAAGATCGAGGCTCAAGAGTGCATCTAAATCGAGATCGCCCAGGGAGCCTACATCTCCAAAATCCTCGGCTGTATCTTGCGCCCATAACGCCATTGGCATGGTCATCAAGCCGAGTGATAAAAGTATAGCGACGCGAACAGTCGTCCCCGCATATTTCATAGTTATTCCCCCAAAAGGTACCGAGCCCACGACGGTAAAACTTGAGCCCGAGTTTCCCCTACTTACAAAGATAGTCAGAACGGAAGGTCGACTCAACGTTGATTTCCGGGTCAGTTACACGGACGAAAATTCCATAAAGCATTGAAATCAAGAAAGATTGCCGAAATTGGAACGATTTTTCGTATTCGCCGCACTCAGCACACGATTCATTCCGGATTTAGGGTTTTGAAACCCCTTATTATGTATGGCTTTTCCAAGAAAACCTCGTTTTAGAAGAACCTGATCTTACCCAACCTTGGAGCTATGGAGTCTGTGCTCATCCATCCAGCGGGCGTTATTCGATTGAGATCTGCGATTGTGATTTCTGCGGTGATCAGCTCTAAAGATCGTACCCGAGGCCTCGAGTTCGCCAAAATCCAAACCAATGTTGTCGATGAACTTCGTTACGCCGCTGCTGCCGCTCTGCTGGGTTGCACTTATCCCCTTGGCTAGCATCCCCAAGGTGATAAGACCCAACCCATGACTTCACGGCCAATCACTAAAATCTACCAAGATCCGCTGGACTTGATTTGGACAAACACTGCCAAGCAATTGGGAATGAAGCTAACACGCTCAAGCGAAGTCTTTGCCGCCTGGGATGGAAAAGAAACTCTCACTATTGGAAGCCCAGAAGACCTAGATGCCGATGACTCTTTGGCACAAATGATTTTTCACGAAATTTG
>JABJBS010000385.1 GCA_018668695.1 Deltaproteobacteria bacterium | reverse complement strand
TGTTCTCACCTTCATTCGAGTTGAACCAAGTGCGTTAGCGGCATCTTCTTGAGAAACATTTTCAATGAATCTCAAAACGAGAAGTTGTCTATCTTCTTCGGTTATCTCTTTCATAAACTCGCCGATTAAACCTTTGAGCTCTGATTTTTCGTAATTGTCGTCTTGGCTGCCGGGCGCTTGGCCGTAGAGAACGCCGGAGTAAGTGGCACTGACTGCGCTAACGGCTGAATCCATGGCTGCGATGTGGCTTCGGTCTTCGCCGGTGCCCTTGGAGATGTAGTCGCTGAATGCGATCTCGCGGTTTCGAAACTTGTTGATAACCATGTTGCGGCCGATGGCCAAAACCCAGTTACTAAACGAGTTGATTCCGTTGTAGGCATTGCGGGCACGTTCTTCAAACGCCCGGCGAAAAACTTCTTGAACGGCTACTTTGAGCTCGTCTTCAATCTTGATGCCCTTGAAATAACAGTGGCCGCCTCCGCTTCGAAAGCTGAAGCCGTTGCGTAAGAAGCGAGTAAGGCCAGGAGCATAATTGAGATAAATTTCTTCCATGGCGTCTTTGTCACCAGCGCGAAATCTCTCTTGGAGCTCTTTGTTTTTTGCCAGAAACATATCTTACCCGTTTACCGCTGTGTGCAGTGTTACCTGTTGATTCAGGGATATCAGGGATAGTGATTGCAGAAAACCTCTTTGCTTAAAATGCGTCGAGCTGCGGCTACAGGAAACGGGCTAAGTCATTGTTTTGATTCGGCTTTTGGCTTAGCCAGTGGGGCGAGGCCGAGTTTACTTAGCAGGGCGCTGTGGTCGTTACGCTGCTTTGCCCAATAGGCAACTCGCATCATTCCTTGGAGTTCTGCTTTTTCGCCGCCGCTGTTCTCCCACTTAACCACTCGGTTTGGGAAAGCATTCTCTACAAAGATTTCCCATGTTTGTCCCCCTTCGATGCTTGCGATGTACCGACTGGTCTCAAAGGTACCGGCAGGGGTGGTGATTGTTTCAGGTGTTGGGTGACGGCCTAAAGTTGCGCGAGTGGCTTGAAGAGTTGCATGGTCAAGTCGCACCCGTTGCAATGAGTTGAGCATAGGCACGATGGTTTGCTCACCAGGAGCAAGCTTCGGGCCCGACATGCCTCTAGCCCAGAGCAATAGTGTATCTTCACTCAGTACGTGCGGCGCCGTTTTAAAGGTTCTTGATATGTCGGCCTCGTTTTCAAAATAGCTGTGACTGGTTTCCGTGATCTTGCCTCGTTCAAAAAGAAGTTGGTGGTAAACGTGCCCGCACCACTCCTGGCTTGAAAAGCTTAGTTTGCTGACATGTCCAACCGGTAGGTGGGCGTTGGATGAAAGCGTCACAAAAGCGCTAAGCATGGTGTTGTAGTCGTAGATACCAGTTTGAAAATCTTTGATGAGGTTAAGCTTCATCACGGGGTAGTGGCTGGCGTCTTGTGGGGCATCGGTTTTGACACGGGTCTGATGGTTCATAGTCTCGGTTACAAATATGGCGACAGCGTAGCCGGCGCGTTCTTGGCTGTAACGGGGCATGGTGAGTTTGTATCCCGCGATTTCTGCCTGTCCATCTGACCAATGCTTCCAAAAAGCGTCACCTTGCCCGACGCCTGGCGTTTGGGCTGGCGCTTCGGTGGCATCGATCTGAGGGGATTGGCAGGCGACGAGGAAAAAAATGACCACGAAGAGTTTGAGATTGTGGTGCATATAGAATTCCCCTTTGGTTAGTCGCAGCGTTTTTAGCACTATGCTCCATCGGATAATAGTTCGCCAATGATCGCCTCGTTGGTCTTACCGATCGGAAAAATGTGCGTCTTGTGAAGATCGTGTGGGGCGAAAGTTCGGCATGTGTAGGAAAAGATCCTTACGACCTTGCCATATGTAAGTCTTTTCCGCGATATAGTCATGTTCAATTGCTATGATCGGGGCATCCGGGGAGCTACGCATGGACAAAATTCGCATTATGATCGCTGATGATCACGCTCTCTTACGGGCAGGGCTGCGAAGTCTTTTGAGTGAGCAAGAAGATATGGAGCTTGTGGCAGAGGCCACAGACGGTTTGGAGGCCATTGAGATGGCCAAAGAAGTCCAGCCTGATGTCTTGGTGCTCGATATTACAATGCCGCGTAAAACCGGTATCGACGCCCTTACGGACATCCGTCGTAAGTGTCCGAAAACCCGCATCCTTGTCCTGACGATGCATGACGATCATGCCTACCTACGCTCAGTTCTTGCTGCCGGCGGGGCAGGCTATCTCGTAAAGCGAGCAGCCGATACTGAGCTACTTGCTGCCATTCGGGCGATCCATCAGGGCCGCTCCTATATTGACGTTGGCTTGGACAACAACCAGCTCCAAACAGTGCTTCAAGGTGAGGAAGACACGCGCACCTCTGCCGCAGCTAAGAGCCTAGAATCATTAAGTGAACGAGAGCGCCAGGTCCTTGAATTGGTGGCTTTAGGCTACACGCACAAAGAGGTTGGTGAGTCGCTTTCAGTAAGCGTCAAAACCGTTGAAACCTATCGATCGCGCTTATCAGAAAAGCTTGGGCTTCGAAGCCGAGCTGAATTGGTCCGTTTTGCCCTGGAATTGGGTCTTTTGGAACAAAATCGCGCCCAAACTCAGGGTTGATTACAGTCTTGTGGGGGTTGTCCCTCTGATTTTTTTTTCATTTTCGGGCATTTCCCCGATACCCATAAGTGCCTGCCTTATATAGTTAATGATTATTCCGGTTCCCGGGGGGGACATTTCATCTCAAGGGGCTAGATAGGCATTGCTTATCAATTGAGATGGGATAGCCGGAATGAGAAGAAGCAGCTTGTGAGCTAACCGAGTTCTCTGGGGAGGGTAACACGGACGAAAGCTCACTTGGTTACCACTTATTAGTGGTCCAGTTGTTTCGGGTGGGCAGGAGGTCCTGGGGGGACCCCTGCTATCACCATCCCTTTTATTCATTCTCTACATTCTTCAACATTTCGCTTGCGAATCGTTTCGTCTCGTAGATTGTGTGTTTCTATGACTGAACCAACTCATCCTTTGATCGATCTAAACTCGAACGCCATCAATGTTACTGACCAGCTCTTGGTTTGTTTGGCGGGCAATACCGCACGAGGCGATTTAGAGGCAGTGAAGCGGGACTGGCTTTGTTTAGCAGAAAAAGACCACCAGGCAGGTTTGGAGATCATTTTACAAACACATCTATTCGCCGGCTACCCGCGTACAATCAATGCCCTGGCTGTGGTTCGAAAGCTTGGATGTACGCTTAATGAGTCGACCGATGCACCGGTAGAGCAGTGGCGAGGCGACGGTGAGAATTTATGCTCTCAGATTTACGCGGGCACCTACGACAAGCTGCGTGTGGCCATCGGCTCTCTCCATGTGGACCTCGAGAAGTGGATGCTGGAAACGGGTTATGGTCGTGTACTTTCACGCCCTGGTTTAACGGCTCGGCAGCGGGAGTTTGGTGTGGTGGCGGTACTGGGTGGACAGAATGTGAAGCCTCAGCTCATGAGTCACCTGAGGGGCGCAATTCATGTGGGCGCCTCGATGGAATCCTTGGAGCAAGTGATAGGTTTGGTGGGTAAGATTTGGGGTGAGCAAGCCGAGCTGGAAAGCTTGAAGGTATTTAAAAAACTTGTCGGCGCAGGTCTTAGTTAAACTTTACCCGAAAAACGCGTTGGCTGCTTCCACCAGAGGCAACACGTATTCGAAGTATTCTCAAACACTTCGGGCATCGGCCTTCGTAGCGTGCTCCTGAGGAGTGTTTGTAAATACGAGAGTATGCATTGCAGCATTCGAAGTGAATGCCGAGCCATTGCCTTGCCGAGGTTTCCTGTTTTTTCGCCATATCTCTTGAAGAGATATCGACGAATTTCAGAAAAAATTGAGTGGGAAATTATCCGCCGTGGCTCTTCGGACGCTTATTGGCCTGAAGAACGCGCTTACGGATACGAATCATATCTGGTGTAACTTCCACCATCTCATCATCGCGAATCCACTCGATGCAGCGCTCAAGCGGCATCGGACGCGGAGTGGTTACCACGGTGGCATCATCTTTACCGGAAGCACGGTGGTTGGTGAGCTGCTTTTCACGAACGCCGTTAACGTTGAGGCAGTTGGCCCGGGCGTGTTCGCCGATAACCATACCTTCGTAAACATCGATACCAACGTCTGTGAAGAGAGTTCCACGCGGCTGTAAGTTAAACAGAGCATATGACGTGGTTTTACCCGGACGATCTGCAACCAAGGAGCCAACCAAACGCTGTGGAATGTTTCCGATTACCGGAATCCAGTCTTCGAAGTTACTGTGCATGATGGCTGTACCTTTTGTAGAGGTCAGCATTTGGTTGCGCAGTCCGAAGAGGCCACGGGTTGGAATCAAAAACTCGATGCGCATACGTTCGCCTTCAAGCTTTTGGTCTTCAAGAATACCTTTACGGGGTCCAATAAGCTCATTGACGACGCCGGTGAAGTCCAGAGGTACATCTACTACGAGGCGCTCGCGCGGCTCTTGCTTCTCTCCTTCGATTTCACGAATAACAACTTCGGGTTTACGAACGCAAAATTCGTAAAGCTCACGTCGTAAGCTTTCAATCAATACCGCAAGCTGAAGCTCGCCGCGTCCCATGACTCTAAACTGATCAGGGGTATCGCCATCTTTAATGCGAATACTTACGTTACCCAGAGCTTCCTTTTGGAGACGCTCACGAAGATGGCGGCTGGTTAGATACTTGCCACCACTTCGTCCTGCAAAAGGACCATCGTTGACTTGGAACACCATCGAAACAGTGGGCTCATCAACGTGAATCGGTGGAAGCTTCTCAATGGCGTCGGGTGCGCTGACCGTATCTCCAATGAAGCACTCATTAAGACCAGCCAAGGCAATGATATCGCCGCCTTCTGCTAAATCTTTAGGGTGACGCTCAGTTCCGTGAAATCCGAAAATTCCGGTGGCACGTGCGTTGTAGGAGTGAGCCTCTCCTTCGAGGTGAACGGTCTGGTTGACCTTTACTGTACCACTAAGAATTCGGCCAATGACCAAGCGTCCAACATACTCATCGTAACCGAGTTGGTTTACTTGCATGCAGAATCCCTTGTCCAGGTGACGCTGAGTCGGAGGCAAGTGAGCGATGATGGAATCGACGAGTGGTCGTAGGTCTGTCCCTTCAACATCTAAGTCAGTGGTTGCGGTTCCCGCGCGGCCATTGGTGTAGATGATTGGGAAGTTGATCTGGTTGTCATCGGCGCCAAGGTCGATGAAGAGGTCATAACATTCGTTGATAACTTCTTCGATGCGGCGATCTGAACGGTCGATCTTGTTGATAACCAATACTGCAGGAAGTTTTAGGTCCATGGCCTTACGCAAAACAAATCGCGTTTGAGGCATGGGGCCTTCGGCAGCATCGACAAGTAGTAAAACACCGTCGACCATACGCAGAGTTCGCTCAACTTCACCGCCGAAGTCGGCGTGTCCGGGTGTGTCCACGAGCTGAAGGTTGAAGGGGTCGTATTGAACCGATGTACATTTGGCCAAAATTGTAATGCCACGCTCGCGCTCTTGATCCATGGAGTCCATGGCGCGCTCAACGACTGCCTGGTTTTCCCGGTACATACCGCTTTGTTGAAAAAGTGCATCCACGAGAGTGGTTTTACCGTGGTCGACGTGGGCGACGATGGCGACAGTTCTTAAATGAGTTTCATTGGACATGACACGCTCTACAGCTTCAGGTGATGGGTCGGGGTAACGAGCGGCGCCCCTCTAGCAGTCGGGATGTGGATTGGGAAGTACTCTTTTAGTTGGAAGGTGCTGAACTTGGTGAATTTGCGGGTTTTTTCGGGCTTGGGGCCGCTTCTGGAGCTTTGGTTTCTACTTTTTTCACTGCTTTTGGAGCAGGAGGAGCCGTTGGAGCCGGTTTGGCGGGCTTTTTCGGGGAAGGGGCAATCGGGGCTGGTTTTTGTGGCTCAGGCTTGATTTTCGTACTTGCGGGCGCCGATTTACTGGTGTTTTCAGGGTTTGGCTTTGATTTGGCAGCTTTCGGCGTTCGATTGGAAGTCTTGGTAACCTTCGTTTCGGAAGATTTTGAGCGCCTGCTGGTTTTAGTTTTACCCCGGATCGGCTTAAAGGCCGACGGGATGTAAATAGAAGATCTTCCTTGGCTGGCTCTTAACCTTTTACGGACTCGCTCAATCTTTTCCTGCACCAACTTTGGATTGGAGTGCTGTGGCAGGCAGGAATAATAATAGTTGAGGGCTTTCTCGTACTCTCCAAGCTCTTGGTAGCAACTGGCCAGCTCGAAGTGGACCAAAGCCGTAAGATCAACACCGGGCTTGTTTGTGAGAAGCATCTCATAGGACGCGATGGCTTCAGTAAACCGGTTTTGAATGTAGTATGAGTTGGCGGTAAGTAGCTGAGCTTGCTTACTTTCAGCACTCTCGGGCCAGTTTTTTTGCAGTAAGGCACTTTCCATACGCGCCTGATCAAAGTTTTTTAGCTCTAAATAGATACGTATAACTTCGAGTTGGGCTCTGCGTGCGTCGGTATGCCCCGGGAATTTAGATATCAAAAGCTGAAGCTGATCGATTCCCTCTTCAGGTTCACCGAGCTTGTAGCGGTAAACGTCCGCCATATGAATGTGGGCGGCGCGAGCTTCATCGGTTTTTGGGTAATGGTCGAGAAGCATGCTGTAATCGTTAACGGCTTGTTTGTAGTCGCGCAGATAGAGGACGTTGATTCGCCCCAGCCGCTCTAGAATCATCAGCCTCTGGGTTTCTTCATATTCCTTGAGCTCGCTTTTGTGTTGTA
>JABJBS010000384.1 GCA_018668695.1 Deltaproteobacteria bacterium | reverse complement strand
GGTCGTTGCCCGGATGGCTAAAGAGGGCATTGAATCCTGGGTGGCCGAGGAAGAGGCTTTTGGTTGCCACCACGCGGCTGTGGGAGGCGTCATGTTGATGCAGTGGGAGCTGCCGATGCATCAAGTGAATGCGATTTTATGGCACCATCATCTCGAGGATCTGGACGCTGTCCCGGAAAGTGGTCGTGAGCTGTCTTGCGTTGTCCATGTTGCCGATATGATTACGAATCATCTGGGTATCAACTCAACCGGTCTCGAAAAAGATTTGATTTTAGATACCCCCGCTCAAAAGCTATTGGCCTTGTCCGATGCCCAAATTGAGGGGCTGGTAGAGAAGACTCGTGAGCGCTACGAGGAAGAAAAAGACATTTTTTCTTAAGGGCTTACATCGTTTCCTGCGCGCTGTTACAGTTTCTGTGTGAAGCAAACCGTTCGTTTTTTTAGTTCCATCGGATGCTTAGTATTTCTAGCGGCATTTGGGGTTCCTGCGAGCGGGCAGGCAGAAGTTGCAAAGCAAACCATCGACTGTATTGAAATATCCCATGGTGAACCCATCTCACTGGCTGGTTCTTGGAGCTTTGAGTGGATGGAGAACAGCCCTGGTGTGGTTTGGAGCGAAGGCGCGCCTGAATCCGAAATTCTACGTATACCATCGATATGGGGTGAGACTGACCAAGCCGGCGGTTCACCTTGGCCGCATTTTGGCTACGGAACCTACCGTCTCAATCTTCTCTTTCAGGGAAGCTGTCCTCTTGACCTCGGAATAGACTTTGTTTCAGTGCGTTCCTCCGCACGGGCGAGTGTGGTGTGGCCTGATGGTGAAGTCGTTGAGCTGGGTCATATTGGCAAGTTTTCGAAGGATTCTCGAAAAGCGATTCATCAGCATAGGCGAACGGTCTTCCCCATTCACAAACGCGCCTTTAATCAAGCACAGCTCGTGGTGGAAATCGCAAAATACGACGGCGGTGAGGGTGGTTTGAATCGAGCACCTTATGTGGGGGAGCTTCAAGCGCTGATTTCACGTAAGCAAATGGATGCCCAGCGCCACTTCTTTGTGCTCGGTATTTTAATCTTCGTGGCTTTTTATCACCTCATGCTTTTCTTTTCGCGTACCACAGATCGCAGCAGTCTTTACTTTGCATTGATGTGCCTCATTATGTTTTTTCGATTTTTTGTGGTGCATGGTTTTATTGACCTATGGTTCAGCGAACCTCATGAATGGCTCTATCAGTTGAAGGTTCAGCTGGATTACGCAAGCTACGCAATTGTTCTTTTGGTTTGTTACCGTTACATTTCAACCTTGTTTCCAGACATGATGTGGGAACCTTGGATGCGTGTGATGGCCAGTATTGTTATTTGCCTGGTCGCGGCCACTCCGTTTGGCGGTGCCTTGGCTATTTCATCGTGGTTCTTTTACGTTCACGCGCTTTTTGCAGCCACCAGCGTGTTTGCGCTCTATGCTCTATTTCGAGCGGTTCGGGCGAAGAAGTCTGGTTCTAAAAGACTCGCTGCAGGTTTTTTATTGATTATGCTAACCGGCGTGAACGATGTGTTTGCTGGGGCGGATGTTTTAACAACGCCGATGCTCTCACCCTTGGGTTTGATTGTCTTTATTTTCATCAATGCCAGGATTATTGCAGAGCGCCACAGTCAGGCTCTCGAGACCGCTGAACACCTAACGGCAAACTTAGAGAGCGAGGTTTTGAAGAAGACGCGGGAGCTTGAGGCACGCACCTGGGAGGCCGAGGAAGCCCAGGACGCCGCGGTGACGGCCCAGGTAAAAGTTGAGGAACTCAATCGTGATATCACTGAAAATGTTCTGAAGCGCTATTTGCCCCCGATGCTGATCGATGAAATTTTAGAGGGCGACCGAAAGATGAATGATTCACCCAAGCATCTGGATGTGACAATCATCTTTACTGACCTTGTGGGTTTTACGAGTCTATCTGAAAAAATAGGTACGCAAACCATCGCGCGCCTCTTAAACGAATATTTTACGGCGATGGGTGATGTCATTTTTGATAACGGCGGAACCATCGATAAGTTTATCGGTGATGCCATAATGGTGATGTTTGGAGCTCCCGTTGAATCGACACCCAAGATACAGGCACGTCAGGCATCGGCTACAGCTTTAGGTATGATGGCCCAGCTAAGAATCTTGAATAAAAAGTGGAATGAAGAAGGCCTGCCATCTCTATCGATGCGGATCGGGATTCACCGAGGTCCCGCTTTAGTAGGTAACTTAGGAAGCGACCGTCGCATTGACTACACCGCCATTGGCAGCACTGTAAACCGAGCATCTCGTATTGAGACAGCATGTGTCCCAGGGTGTGTCTTCATGTCTGACGAGGTAGCCTCACTCTTGCCTAGTGACATGTACATTGTGGCGGGGGATTTTGACCTCAAAGGGTTTCACGAAAAAGTGACTCTTTATCAGTTGAAGCGGTCAAATATTATTGAGCTGAATGTTTCCAATATAAAGAATTCCGGCTAATAAATCTTCATGGAATTAGTGAGAGAGTCGGTTGCTACACCCCTGGGTAAGGTCGTACTCGTAACGTCTCAAGAAAAGCTATGCAGTCTGGATTTTGAGGGCTTTGAAGAGCGCCTCAACCGCCTCCTTGCGAAGAGGTTCGGATTTTACCGTTTCGTGACTGGGGTGGCGTCCACTGAGATGCCGAGTCGTGTTGCGGCATATTTTGCAGGGGATCTTAACGCTTTCTCTGGGGTACCACTACTTACGCAGGGCAGCCCATTTCAGGAGAAGGTATGGCGAGCTTTGGGGGCCATCGCCCCAGGAACGACCTGCTCGTACAAAGATATTGCGATAAGCATTCACGCTCCTAAGGCATCACGTGCTGTGGGCGGTGCCAACGGTCTTAACCCAATAGCCTTGGCAGTTCCTTGCCACCGGGTTATTGGTGCAAGTGGAACCCTGGGTGGATACGCCGGGGGCTTGAGTAAAAAGAGATGGCTGCTGAGCCACGAGAGGAAATGGACATGAGCTTTATTATAAACCGAACCGATCTAGCATTTGTTTTGTACGATTGGCTTGATGTGAATGCTCTCTGTCAGTGGGACAGGTTCCAAGAACATGACCAAGAAACCTTTGATGCGGTTCTGGATACGGCGCACGCAATTGCTCGCGAAGAGTTTGAAACCCATGCCCATAAACTTGATGAAAACGAGCCTCACCTAAAAGATGGTAAGGTTCAGCTGATTCCCGAGGTGAAGCAGGCACTTGACGCCTACGTTGCGGCTGGCTTTATGGCCGCGCACCGGGACGCAGAAGAAGGCGGGATGCAACTGCCATGGGTCTTGGCCCAGGCGGCACAAGGTCTCTTTTATGGGGCTAATATTTCAACCGCTGGTTATCCTCTTTTAAGTGTGGGAGTAGCCAATCTCTTGGAAGCATGGGGTAGCGCGTCTCAAAAAGAGAATTACATGCGACCAATCCTTGAAGGCCGATTCTTCGGGACCATGTGTCTGTCTGAACCAGAGGCAGGATCCTCTCTTGCTGACCTCCAGACACGAGCCGTGCCGAAGGATGATGGCAGCTATGAGATCACGGGAACGAAAATGTGGATCTCGGGCGGTGACCATGACCTCTGCGAAAACATCATTCACTTGGTGCTGGCGAAGCTCCCAGGTGCACCGGATGGTGTGAAGGGGATCTCACTTTTCGTCGTACCGAAGTACCTAGAAAATGGAGACTCCAATGCCGTGGTGCTGGCGGGTCTTAACCATAAGATGGGGTTTCGTGGCACTGTGAATACTCTACTTAACTTCGGAGAAGGCGGGACTTGTCGAGGTGAGTTGGTGGGTAAGGAGCATCAAGGGTTAAGGGCCATGTTCCATATGATGAATGAAGCCCGCATTGGCGTTGGCTTCGGAGCAACGATGCTGGGCTATGGCGGATACCTCTGTTCTCTGGATTACGCGCGTGAAAGGCCTCAGGGACGGCATCCGGATAATCGTGACCCCTCGTCGCCTCAAGTTCCTATTATTGAACATGCCGACGTAAAGAGAATGCTCTTGAAGCAGAAATCTTTTGTGGAGGGTGGTTTGGCACTGGGTCTTTATGCTGCAAAGCTAATCGATGAAGCTGAGCATCACCCTGATTCTGGCAAAAGAGATGAGGCCAAGAAGATGCTTCATATTCTGACGCCTGTCGCCAAAGCGTGGCCTTCGCGTTATTGCCTGGAGGCCAATGACCAAGCCATTCAGGTTCTCGGTGGCGCCGGTTATACCCGAGATTACCCGGTGGAGCGGTTTTACCGAGATAACCGTCTTAATGCCATTCACGAGGGAACCAATGGGATTCAAGGTCTCGATCTCTTGGGCCGGAAGATTCTAGCCGACGGTGGCCAATCGTTGATGGTGCTGGCGGGAAGAATGCAAGAGACGATGAAGCGGGCAGCATCAAACCCAGATCTCGCAGGCTTAGCGACTCAGCTGGGAGACGTTACCCAACGAGTCCAGGCTTGTATTGCTACTGTAGGACAAGCTGCGGCTAAAGGTGAACTGCGAAAAGCGCTGGCAGACGCATCGTTATTTCTGGAAGCTTTTGGGCACACAGTTGTGGCCTGGATCTGGCTAGAGCAAGCATTGGTTGCTCAAGGTAAGCTGGATGAGACTTCTGGAAAAGCGAGCGGGTTCTATGGTGGTAAAATAAGCGCCGCTCGTTATTTCTTTAGATATGAGCTGAGTGATGTTCCGAACAAGCTTAATATTGTCATGGGTATGCATGGTGAGTGCTTGACGATGGATGTTGCCGGTTTTTAGTGCTTGGCCGGAGCCTTAAAGATTTTGAAGAGATAGAAGAGGCCGGGGAGAATTAGAAAAGAGCCACCGATCAGTGCGCCGGCAAGGGCATCGAGTGTGGGTTTAGGGGCTATGGTTTCGTGCCAGGTGATACTGCTGCCGTTGGAAAGCTCCACGATGTTTGGGAAATGAGCGCCCCAGTAGCCTGTGAGAATTAAGGTTACGACGAGTCCTACCAAGAAACGAATCAGCCAGACGTTGTTTTGATTCAGTTGCTTCCAGATCAGAATGACTGCAAGACTTGCGCCCCATAG
>JABJBS010000383.1 GCA_018668695.1 Deltaproteobacteria bacterium | reverse complement strand
GGCACCCGCCGTTAAACTACGTACTTTTGTATCCAGGTCTTCTGCGCCCGTAAGCATAATGACGGGAATCTCGAGAAATTCTGACTTTGCTTTCTTGAGTCCAAGAAATTTAAAGCCATCAAAGCCCGGCATCACCACGTCGCATAAGATCAGGTCAACTTTCTCGTTCACCAAAACCTTAAAACCCGACATACCGTCACCTGCTGTCAGGTAACGGTCAAAAATATTCGTCGTATTCAGAGCCTCTTGCACCCTGTTACGTACGGTTTCTGAATCGTCAATGATAAGAACTGTTTGTCCCATCGAATCTCTTAGGAGCCTATCGGCCCCCACCCCATCTTCGTCTCTAGGTCATTTATCTCGGTCACTTTGACTTTATCACATCACCCAAGTTGACCGAAATCCAAGAACACTATTTTCAACGCTAACAATTTCTCTTGACTCATTGCCTGCAACCCCGTAGTAACGCTCCACGTTGATGCGGGGTGGAGCAGCCTGGTAGCTCGTCGGGCTCATAACCCGAAGGTCGTTGGTTCGAATCCAGCCCCCGCTACCAAACGACACTAGAAACGTGCGCAAGCCCTCGGACTTTCGCGCGTTTTTTTGTGCCCACATTTCTAGAGCCACTCCAAAAAGTGTAACCCAGAGTATGTGTTTCTCACACTTTGAATCTCTGTATTTCTACTCGTAACTCCTCAGCCTGACCTTGCAAGCTCATGATCGCCTGATCCAATTCTCTCACCGAAGCGTCCTGATCGGTACAAACTTCGTGAATAAGTTGAACGGCTTGAAGTACATCTTCTGAAGATCGGGTCTGCATCTGTTGTGCATTGTTTACCTGAGAGACCATATCATTGATCTCTTCGATGGCCTGAATCACCTGACGCGAGCCCTGGGCCTGCTCCATGGAGCTTTGGTGGGCCTGCTCACTCAGCGCGTTCATACGACGCGTTCCATCCCTAATCTCTCGAGAACCACTGGCTTGATCGTCTGACGCACGGGTAATTTGTTTGGCGTTCAATGAAACGCGCTGAACCAAACTCGTGATCTGTTTCGTTTGCTGAGACTGCTTTTGCGCATCCAATGCAATTTCTTGGATCATATCGCTGCTCGACGCTGTCGATTCCAAGATTTTAACAAAAGCCTCGTCTGCTTGACGACCCAGCTTGAGACCTTGAGATACGTTTTCGATACCGTGTTCCATCGCCTCGATCGCATGCAGCGATTCTTGCTGAATCTTGTCGATCAACGCGGCGATCTCGGTCGTCGAAATTCGGGTTCGTTCCGCGAGGTTTTTAATCTCATCTGCGACCACGCCAAATCCTTTACCGTGCTCACCCGCTTGCGACGCAATGATAGAAGCATTCAAGGCCAAAAGGTTTGTCTGGTCTGCAACGCCCTTAATAACGCCTACAATATTACCAATCTCAATCGTCGTTTCGTTTAGGTTCGTAATAACGTCAAAAGCGGTCTGCGATGCATTCGAAATCTTGTCGATACCATTGAGCGTCGCCCGCAAAGCCTCACCGCCCACGGTTGCTGCTGCCGATGCCTGAGTAGACAAAAGAACAGTGTCCTGTGCATTTCCTTCAACCTGAGAAATCGCTTTAGCCATCTCGGTCATCGAACCAGAAGTACCTGCAATATACCCTTCGAGGTCACCAATATTACGTGCTGTTTCTTGAACCGAGGTCGCCATACGATCAATCGCCTGCGTAGACTGGTGAACCGCTGTGGCCATGGTTTCCATGTTCGTAGCAATCTCATCGTTCGCGTTGGCCATTTGAACAATAAACGTTGCACCGCGCACACTGGATTCCTGCAAGCTTTCAACGTTGATGCTCACACCTCGTAAACTCGAGAGCAGCGCTTCAATGGAACTTGCAGTGTCTCGTACCAGCGACTGAATGGTTACAGCGCCTGAGGAAACACTCATTCCTGCTTCGGATAGTTTCGAGATAACCTGCCCAACACTGTCTGTTGAACGCCGAATCGCAATCAAGGCGCCGCGCTGACCTTCAACGACTGTTCGGAAATTAATCGCAAGCTGCCCGGTTTCATCGTTGGATTCCACAGCAATGGTCGAAGTGAGGTCACCGGTTTCGACAAGCTCGCCGGTTTGAAGAACAAGCTCCCGAAGAGGTCTGACCAGGCGCCGAGCAATCACTGAGCTCGCCATGACGCCAAATACAATCAACAAGATACTGAGGATAATAACGCCCCAGAAGTTACTGCGCTTGAGGGCCAAGTTCTCGAAGGATAAGTCGATACAAATCGTAAGTGCCGCTTTGCGGTCATCGTGGAGTTTTACAGAGCGGGTTACCCAAATTTCACCGTTCTTCACCACGGTTCCGCTGAGTCGTTTCGAGCGCTGCTCAAGATGCACACCACTTCGTGGCCAAGCACCAATCAAATCACCGTTGGTTGAGCGCACGGTTGCATGCGTTGCACCTGGTACATCGCTGAACGCATCAAGCACAGATTGAATAGACTGAGTATCTGGCGCGGATCGAACCGCCAACGTGAGTACCGCAGTGATTTCCTCAACGTGCTTTTGCCCCAAGGCGTCCGTGTTGGCGGACAAGCGATATTGAAAAAAGCCACCGAGACAAACGGCCATAAATAACAGAAACAAACCGACCATCACGATCAGTTTCATCTGCATCGATACGAATTTACCCTGACCTTCCATGCGCGAAGTTCAACCACTTCTGTTGTAGACCCAGCCGAGGACAGTCAACAAATCCTGCCCCAGCATCTCTACACACGATAGTTCCAACAATAAGAATCCTCGAAAGCCAAGGGCGACACAAGTTTCAACCCCCGCAAAAACGCATGTATTTAGGGTCCCAACGTCTTCAAGGGCAGGAAGTTCCTGCAGAAATGGCGCAGAGGCACTTGCCAGCCAACTCCGATACGATCATCCTGGGGTCAATGAACTCGCCGAAGTCCCTAAAAAAGTCCCCTTTACCGACCAAATTTTTAATCTCACCCGTGGAAAGTGCCCGGATCATTGGACTTACCGGCCAAGGGATTGGCTGGGTCGTGCTCTTGTGGGCGCTCGATTACATTTTTCAGTCGCCCTTAACTGTGAGTCGATGGCTGCTAAGGGCCAGCGAAAGCCCGGTAAGTGGACTGACCACACTCTGGAGCTTTTTTGTTAAAGCGTCCCTGCTTAAAGCCTGTGTCGCAGCCGGATTAGGCACACTTTTATATTACCGCAAACGCCGCAGCGACGATTCTTGGGAACTTTGGAACTGTATTATTGTATCGGGATATTGCTTCGCGCCTTACACACTTTTGGTCGCCCTAAGCGCTTGTCTTGGTCATGCTGGTTTTGACAGTCCCTGGTTGCTCCATCATCGCGGCGCCTCTGCCACCCTATCGGATGTTCAAAGCGTGATAGCAGCATGCGTTGTCCTTATTTACTGGGCGCTTTGCTTTCGCGGTGTACCTCTGCTCACTGCAAAGCGAATTCATCGGCCAATGGCTTCGGTCGTTGTACTTATCATTGCTGGCTCGATCGCTTTGACCGGGCAGTTCATCTCGAACAACGCAGAACGGGCACGCCCCCTGATGCAAGGCGACAGCTTACCCGATTTTCTCATTTACGATGCGAGCGGAACCAAACGTATGCCCAATGAAAGTAAGGGCCGGGTCATCTTAATTGATATCTGGGCAACCTGGTGCGGGCCCTGCGTGGCTGCGATGCCGCAACTGGAGAAAATTCACCGCAAATTTTCCAACGACTCATTCGAGTTGCTCTCAATCAACGTCGAGCCCTCCAAAATCAAAGAGGTGATTCAATTCAAGCAAGACCACAACTTGAGCTTCCCAATATTTTTCGACCGAGGCCAGGCACGAAGGCGTTTGATGGTATCTTTGTACCCGACACTCATCTTGGTCGATGAAAATGGCAAAATCCAGTCGGTATATAATGGAACTTTAGGCTTGAGCGCACTGGAGGCAGATATTGAATCTCTGGTCACGAAAGCTCGTTAACCGTTATTTAGAAAGGCTGCGAGGCTAGCGCTTTTTCTTGCGGCCACCTTTTGCTTGAAAGCTCGACTTCATTTTCTTGAGGTCTAAATTCAAGACAAATGTGCCACCTGCTGCAACCTTGCCTTGAATGGCTATTTTTTTCTTGCCCATCTTCGCGCGAAATAAATGAGTCCCTGCGCTTAGCTTAAGCTTCTTCTTCTTAACTTTGCCAAGAGATACCCCGTCTACCCAAAGCTCAGCCTTGCCCTTGATAGAAACGCGCACTTCACCAAACTCAATCTCCCAGTCTTGTTTCACCTCATCGCCAGGATTATCTCCATCGAGCTTGAGGCCTGAGCTTTTCGACTTTTTCTTTTTCTTACTTTTACGAGAGCGTTTTTTCTTCTTTTTCTCTTTGGGAGTAGATTCGTCCGCCGCGACTTCATCATCGCTGGAGCTCATCGAATCCTGGATACTCTCCAGTGCGCCGGTAAAATGAAGAACAGCAACAAGAATAGAAGGTACACCAGCACCCACTAATACCATCAACCCAATGCGAATCGCTTTCTGGAGAGGGCTGCCGCCACCGCCAAACTTAACAGGGTCGTCGGGAAGATCTCCCCACTCTTTGCTAAAGTCCTCTTCATCCTCTTCAGATTCGCCTTCACCGGAATCTGCAGACCCATCCTCATCTGCAGTTTCTGACTCCTCGCCATCTTCTGCGGGTCCATCGCTGCCGAAGTGTTGGTCAAAATCATCTTCTTCGTCGGCCATAACTCACCATAAATTAGAACGAACTAAATACAAAGCACACGATAAACAATCGTCGAACTCTTTTAAAACTTAACGAACATAACCCAATGCTCGGAGAACTTCGATAGTATCCTCATTTAACTGGGCTTGGCCAATATCCATATCCAAACGTTGCCTACGGCGCTCTTTAAGCTCACGGCGAAACATAGCAACCAATTCTGGGCTTTTGTCTGCAATATTTTGTTTCTCACCCGGATCGACGCTGAGGTCATAAAGCTCCTCGCTACCACGCTTAAATGGGTAGGAGGGTTGAAGCCTTCGGGTACGCAGGTGCCGGATGTATTTATATTGAGCTGACCGTAAAGCCACCAGGTTGCGGCCGGCATGTTCTGTTAAGGCGATACGCTCTGGCTCGATTTGCCCGTGGATCAAAGGCCATAGAGTACGGCCACGAATCGCTCGCGGCGCTTCAATGCCTAAATAGTTTAAAACAGTCGGCATCACGTCAATCAGCTCGACCACTTCATGCACCTCAACCCCAGCACGACCGGAGTCTGGGAAATAGGTAATCAGCGGCACTCTGACCGTGGAATCGTAAAGGCCTGTATGCACGAAATACATGTCATGCTCACCCATGGATTCACCGTGATCGCTGGTCACGACCATAGCCGTATCGTCTAGGATACCGCGGTCCTCCAGGGCATCCATGAGCCGACCTATTTGGTCATCCACATAGGTAATGGCACCTTGATACTGTGCGATCACCCACTCCACATCCCGTATACCTGCAAGCCAGGTGCGAAAATACGGATGATCCGACATATGGTGCGGGAGCAAGCTCCAAATTTTATCTAGAGTTTTCGTTGCAGGATCTCGTTCATCCCCATCGTAATAGAGGCGGTCATACGGTGGTGGTGGCCGATAGGGCGTGTGCACATCTACCAAGTGAATCCAGGCAAAGAATTTTTTACCTTCTTTTTCATCTACCCATTTCACAAATTCATCGATGCTCTCTTCGGCCCGTCTCATGTTGCCGCTGCGAATAAACGTATCAAAGCCGGCACCCAAATTTGAAACTTCTGGGTTTAAGTGGCGCATGTTCACCATGGCAAACGTTTCATAACCCTCTTGCTTTAAAAGCTGAGCCATTGTTGCCGGATCTTGACCCACAGCTTCAAAGTTCGAGTACACATTATGATCGTGTAGATAGAGGCTGGTCATGAGCGATGTATGGCTGGGCGTAGTCGTACTCGACTGCGCAATGGCCGTTCGAAAAAGCTGACCACCCGAGGCCAGCCGTTCCAAGTGCGGCGTCTGAACCCGCGGATGACCATAGGCTCCGAGAAAGTCTGCTCGGAGCGTATCGACTGTGATGAGGATTAACCCTTGCTGATCTTGATCGGCTTCAACTTCAAAAAGCTCCACCGCATCGGACCCAGATAGGTCCATAGGCATTCCAGGGCCACAGCTCAGAGTAAACGTAGAAAAAATTATCGCAATAAGGCGCGCACCGTATCTGCTCATAGGCCTACGGTACCAGCGGGATCGGATCTGTCAAAAAAGTGACTGAATTACTTCCGCGGCAATGTCGGGGCCACCCAAACGGTGGATCTCTCTTAGTAATGTCGGGCTGGTAACGTTCACTTCAATCAGCTTGTCACCGATGACATCGATGCCCACAAACGAAAGACCATCTTCTCGAAGCCGGTCACCAATGGCCGCCTCAATACGCCGGTCAGCGTCTGTTATGTCGCAAGCTTCGACGCGTCCACCCACATGCACATTGCCTCTGTGGTCGCCGCCCGTCGGGACTCGAACGATGCCGCCTCTGATCTTACCGTCGACGAGAATCACTCGCTTATCGCCAAGAGCTGCTTCTGGAAGAAAAGCTTGAAGTAAAATTGGAACTTTTTCTTCGCGAGTCAGTAGGTCGAAAATGGCTCGGGTATTGGAATCTTCGGTTGAAACGCGAACAACTCCAAAGCCGCCATGACCATCAAGTGGTTTTGCAATGGCAGTGCCGCCCAGTGACTCGATAAAGTTCAAAGCTTCCTTCTGGCAATTTGTAACAATCGTCTCGGGGCACAACTCTGGGAACTCAAGCGCGTAGAGCTTTTCGTTGGCTGAACGAATACCGGCCGGAGAGTTCAGGACGCGAACGCCTTGTCGCTCAGCAAATGACAAAAGCCAGGTGCAGGTGAGGTAATCTTCGTCAAAAGGTGGATCGGTTCGGATGAAAATCGCCGTGCAATCATTTGCACAAATCAAAGATTCTTCAATCACGCTAAAATGGTCACCCACTTTGTCACGTACTTGAACGTAGCGACCTCTTAACCAAACCTTCCCGGCCCGAAGCATAATATCCCCAGGCAGTACGTGGAAAACTCGTGCGTCTCGGTGTGAAGCGGCCAACATGAAGGCAAAAGAGGTGTCTGCTTCAATATGCAGGCCCTCCATTGGGTCCATTACAAATGCGATTGTCTTTGACATAACTCATTCCTGTACAGCCATAGACGCTGGACGTCAAAGCACAAAAAGCACTCCCAAGTAGATTTTAAAGTACCTAACTTGAATGCGTTGGTTCTGATAGGATCATTAAACTAAGCAGGTATGCACCAGAGCGCAATGACTCCTTGTCGCTTGCCCAATGGTTATTTACCGTAGTAATAGGGCCCACTTGGCCGAATACCAAGCCATTGCTGGAGGTTATCTCGATTCGACACGTTACAGGCAATACAGCCGGTCTAAAACCCAGCCAAAAGCGCCTTCTTGAGCGCACCTATCAACGCCGAGTTGCCCCCGACCGGATCATCAGCCCCGAGCTTGCTCGCCATCTAGCTGGAATCAGTAGAGAAATTGGTCGCCAGGTTGGAGTTCTCGTCAATCGCCGCGGGCAAATTGAAGATGTTTTTGTGGGAGATGCCCACAGAATTTATCTACCAGACATTGGTCGTACGAGAGCGGGTCAGAGTAATCTACGAGGCCTTCGCCATATTCACACGGTGTTCGGGAAAGATGGTCTTCATCGAGACGATTTTGCCGACCTCACGAAATTGCGGCTGGATCTCGTCGTTGCATTAGAAACTCGGGACGATGGCCAGCCCGGTAAGCTCACCACGGCACATATCAATCCCAACGCTCACAAAGCCAAGCGGACCATCGATCATGTCACCTCAGAGGATTATCGCTCGATTTATGAGGTAGAAGTCGACTTCAAAGAACTCGTTGAGGAAATTGAACGAGAGCTGGGTCGCCAGACCAAGGCTAGAAAAGCCGACGGCGGGCAAACCCGCGCGGTTCTTGTGGGAGTTTACGACCGTAAACAAACCGCTCAATGGCGGCTCGAAGAAATGCAAGAGCTTGCCACCACGGCAGGTGTTCATATCGAAGATGTGATCATCCAGATAAGGCCCAAACCAGACCCGAAACTCGTGGTTGGCCGGGGGAAACTTGAAGAGGTTGTCCTTGAGTGCCTCGACCTTGATATCGAGCTCATCATCTTTGACCACAACCTCAACCCGACCCAGGCCAGAGCCGTTGCAGCGTTCAGCGATCTAAAAGTCATCGACCGAACCCAACTCATCCTCGACATCTTCGCTCAGCATGCTCAAAGCCGAGACGGTAAGCTCCAAGTTGAATTGGCTCAGCTGAAATACAACTTGCCAAGGCTTACAGATCTCGATGCAGGGCTTTCAAGGCTTACGGGTGGAATCGGTGGCCGCGGACCGGGTGAAACCAAACTCGAGATCAACCGGCGCCGTGCCCGTGATCGCATCACCAAGCTTGAAAACGAAATTGGAGCGCTCTCCAAACAAAGGCACTTGCGTCGCCGTAAACGCCAAAACAGCGGTGCTCCGATTGTGTCTGTGGTCGGCTATACCAACGCGGGCAAATCCACACTTCTGAACGTCTTAACTTCGAGCGAAGTCCTGGTTGCCGATCAACTCTTTGCAACGCTCGATCCGACGAGCCGTAGGCTCCGGTTTCCAATGGAACGCGAAGCCATCATCACGGATACGGTTGGCTTTATTCGAGATCTTCCGCCAGACCTGATTCGCGCATTCCGGGCAACTCTAGAGGAGCTCGAAGGTGCCGATGTGCTTTTGCACGTCGTCGATATTTCCGATCCCATGCGCGACGAGAAAATTGAGGCTGTTCGCGCCTTGCTAGAAGAGCTTCACCTCGCGGAGATTCCAGAAATCTTGATCTACAATAAGTGTGACTTGGTCGATAGCATCACCAAGCGAGGCTTGTGCCAAAAAGACAAAGCTGTAGGGACATCCGCCATCACCCGCGAGGGATTGGCCGATCTGATTGGAACGATTTCCCAGAAGCTCTGGCGAACCAATGTTTTGGATACTGAAGAAAACTGGCTTGATTACAGCCAAGGCAAACTGCCGGCTGAAGCCTAGAGATTTTTATTTCGACTTGCGACGGGTGATTGCGAAAATCAGCGACCCATTATCAAATGGCGGTCCACCCACTGCAATTGTTGCACCCGGACGGATATTCACCTTGGACTTAAACTTCGGTTTATCCGAAGAAATCTCAAGCTGCACCATGCCTGCTTGCTTACTGGGCTGAGCCTGAACTTGCATCCACATTTTATTGGGCAATTGTACCCGCGTGGAAGCGCCCAGCTGCACATCGATTTTCATCTCATCTTTCAAAGAGTAAGAAGTAAAATCTAAGTTCGTAAAACTTTGCACAAGCTTTTGGATCGGTGCATCGACTTGCTTACCAACATGGCTCGCATGAATAACCTGTATATCCAACGTGATTCGATTGTCTGAATTTGCGAATGCAATATGACTTGCACCCAAGAAGAGAAGAATTGGCCACCAACGTGCTATTCTAAAATTCTTCCTCATAAACTTCCTCACCCGCATCTATCCAAATAACTGCCGTGTCTGATCCTTGAGGCTGGAAAACAACTGTCTTCGCATTGCCCTCAATCTCCACTGACTCTACCACCACCGAAGCTGTCTGCGGTTGGCCATCGGTTGTGGTATGATTATCGATACCACCAGCGCCCATTAACCACAACGCAGCCGGAGCAACCACTGCACCCAGCGCCGCTGCACATGCAAATCCAAGAGCCATTTGACGAGGGCTTTCAAAGATACCCTCCCAAAATGCCGTCCATCGAGATTTTGCAGATTTAGCTTCCTCTTGCTCAATGCGCTCACGAATCGATTGCAACGCACGAAGCGGCTCTACTTCCGGCACACCTTGAGACACGATCTCTCGGAGATATTCACCGGTAATGCGTACCGAGTCGACTTCCGCCTGACTTTGAGCGCAGTTCAAAAGCTCTTTTTCGATTTCTGCGGTTGCTTCACCAGCTTCGCCATCTGCAAAAGCGTGCAGCATTTCGTCTGAAAATTTTCGATCACTCATCCGTTTACCCTGCCTTCAACTTTTGCTTTCGGCTGACTCTTCATTTGCGCCTGCATGGCCTTTCGAGCATGGAAAAGACGGCTCATGACCGTGCCCTTCTTGATCTCGAGAGACTGCGCGATCTCGTCGTAACTTAAACCCTGAACTTCTCGCAGCACCAACACAGCGCGGTGAATCTCTGGGAGTTCTTTAAAGGCTTGATTGAGTTGTTTATGAAGCTCTCGGCGCTCTAAACTAACCGATGGGTCATGCTCTTCAAAGCGTGGCCACAAGTCCTGCTCACTTCGCAGCGCATCGCGAGCAGCTTCGTCATCAATATCGGCTCTTCGCTGACGCTTTTTCTTTCGCATCAAGTCGATGCTCAGATTCACAACAATTCGGTAAAGCCAGGTTGAAAAGGCAGATTGTCCCTGAAATCCTTCAAGTTTTCGGTGAACTCGAACAAAGGCATCCTGAGCTACATCTTCTGCGTCTTGTAGGTTTTTGAGCATACCAAAAGCAACACGGACCGATTTCTCGTAGTGACGATTCACCAACTCGCTGAAGGCGATACCATCGCCAGCAACCGCTCGGTCCACGAGCATAACATCGGTGATTGTCTCGTTCACCCTTGTTTTCCTTGTGCTTTCTTCACTCTTAGCACCCTCTACAACCTTAAGTTGAACCTGACGCTTCGCTTGGATTTTGGTGGCTTTATTCATGCTCTCGTCCTCCTGCCATAGAAAGACGCCCGGCCAATCCAGCCTATTCAATCAAAAAACCACTCTTGTGGTGCTTTGGTACTAAAAAGATCAGGATTTTTTAATGGTTGCCAACTCACGAGAGCGGGCAGTGGCTGCCACAACTGCATTGATGAGCGTAGTGCGTAAGCCACCTTCTTCCAAGGTGTGGAGACCCGCGATGGCCGTACCGCCTGGGCTCGTCACCCGATCTTTAAGAACGCCGGGGTGCTCTCCGGTTTCAATCACCAGCTGCGCACTGCCAAGTACGGTTTGGGCCGCAAGTTTTTGGGCCTGGCGGCGATTGAGCCCCACCTTTACGCCTGCATCTGACAACGCTTCAATAATCATGAACACATAAGCAGGGCCACTGCCCGACAGTCCGGTTGCCGCGTCCAATAAACTTTCTTCATGCAGTTCAACCGCAAGACCGCAGGACTCAAAGAGTTCGTGGGCCATCTGCTTGTCTTCGTCTGTAAGGTGCTTGCCGCAGGCCAAAGCTGCTGCGCCGGCTCCAACCACGGAGGGCATGTTGGGCATTGAGCGACAAATACGGGCTTGCTCACTAAGGTGCGCCCCAATCTGTTGCATGGTGATTCCCGCAGCGACACTGATGACCAGGGCATCTGGTGAAATCGAACCTGCAATCTCGGAGAGGACCTTCTCCAAAATCTGCGGCTTCACGCAAAGTACGACCACATCCGCCTGCTTTGCAGCCTCACTGTTATCGAGCGTAACCGTAAGACCATAAAGGCGGTGAAGGTCATCAATGCGCTCTTGGCGTCGTCCCGTAGCGAGAATGTCCGGAGCGGCTACAACATCGGCTTTTAGTAAACCGCGAATGATGGCTTCCGCCATATTCCCAGCCCCAATAAACGCCACTTTCTTACCCTTAAGTCCCATAGTCTTCATTCCTTATTGCTTGGTCGCCATCGCCGCACGCAAATCCTGCACAGCCTGGGTTAAATGCAATTTGATGGGTTCATTTAATGGTTTTCTCACCATTTCTTCAAGCTTTGGTAAAACCGCTATCACTTTGAGCTTAGCCAGGGCCATCGCTGCACGGCCACGAACGGGTGGTTTCTCATCCGCAAGCGCGAGCACGAGAGTCCGTGTCGCTTTTCGTCCACCAATGGCTTCCAGAACACGGATGGCTCGCATGCGCATATGCGTCTCAGAGTGTTCCGTTGCATCCCGAATAAAGTCACCTTCAACCAAATGCTCTTTCAACTCTCTAAGCGAGTAGGCTGCAGCATCTTTAACCGTCAAATCTTCATCTTCTTGTTCAAAAACTTCAATCACCACAGCGAGGTTCTCACGATGACCATCACGGCCAAGGGCACGTACCGCCCCAGCTCGAATAGGGGCCTTAGCTGAGCGCAGGCCTTCGGAAATCCATTCCATGCGCGTGATACGAGGCATCGTGGCCAGCAACGTTTGAGCCTGCTCATAAACCTCCGGGTAGTCACCGAAGCTTTTTGTAATGACCGCCCGTGCCAAGTCGTTCAATGGCAGAGGTAGATGCTTTAAAACCGCCGACCGAACCCGCACATCGTCTGAATCAAAAGCTGCGAGAACAAATTCTTGGTGGGCCAGTAAGTCAAAAGAGGTCAAGGCCACGTTCGCCCCCGCTGCAACCATGGGAACCGGATCACTGGCGGCCAAAGTAACCAACTCGACAATCGCACGTGGACGCTTAAGCTGAGCCAACGCGTCGATCGCCGCACGGCGGACCGAGTCATCGTCGTCGGTCTTTGCGCAATCAATCAAAGCCTTGAGTGCATCTGGATGGCCTGATCGCCCAAGTAAAACCGCAGCTTGCAGCCGAACCTTGAAGGAAGGCTCCGTCTTTAACACATTACTCCAATAGGTTGGCCCGGAATCGATGGCGCTCGAAACCATAGAATCGCACCCGGTTAATCCTGCCAAAATCAGTCCAAGCACAACCAAGAATCTATTTATGTCGTATCTTTTCATCATCGCCTTGTCAGACCGCTAACATATGGAACCCCGCGTCACAATTAAAGCCCCGATCCCACTCGCGTTGACCCTTTCATGGGAGCGCGTTATGCAGCTTTCGCAAATGAGCCAAGGAGCACGCCATGACTAGAAAACTACTTGCCGTAATCGCCGCAACCTTTATCCTCGCAAGCTGCAGCCAGCCCGAAGATCCAACCACCTCTGCATATTGGATTGCACAACTCGAAAACAAAGAGAAGCGCCCCGAAGCACTCACCCAATTGGGTAAGCTCGGTGATAAAACTGCTTTACCCAGCGTTCAAGAATGGTTTGAGCAAGAAGGTTCTTGGACCCCAGAAGCAGCATACGCACTGGGCCGACTTGGCGACGCAACCATTATCCCGGCACTCAAGGGCGGCATTAGCTACACCGTGGGGACTGGCTCGGATAAAAAGACACGTGCCAAGAACCGAACCAACCTAAACATCGCAAAGGCCATGGGTCAGCTCAAAGCGGAAAGCGGCGTCGATGCCCTTATTCGTCTTACCACCATGCCTGACCTCAACACCCGTGAAGCTGCCATGCGCGCAATCGGTAAAATCGGCAGCAAAACCGGAACTGAGACGCTGATTAAAATTGCCAGAACCGAAACGCAGCCGTTCTTACGCAAAACAGCCATCATGGCTCTCGGCGACTTGGGCGACGACAAAGGCATCCCAGTCCTCATCGACAGCCTCTACATGGAACTGCCTGGAACTTCTTTTTACTACGAAGCACGCCACTCACTTCTGCAAATTGGTAAATCAGCCATTCCCGCTTTGATTGAAACTCTTGAGCGCAAAAACAAAGCCGTAGAAGCGATTCGGTTACCAAGCGGTGTAAACATTGCTGAGGGTGCCATTGAAGGAAAAGCTGCTTTCGTACTCGGCTCGCTGCGTGCTCAAGATGCCGAAAAGCAAATGCTTGCAGCACTCAAGACCTATTACAAAAAGTATCAAAATCGGGCGAGCGGAATCTCTGCAAGCGTTCCGGGTGCGGTCGCTGAAATTGCATACTCACTTGGAAACCTTGGTACAGAGGCCAGCATTAAGAGCCTTTCAACAATTGCCAACGAAACTGATGCCAACCTTCGCATTGCAGCCACCGAAGCACTGACCTACATCGGCGCTACAAAATCTGTTGCAAGCCTTTTAGCTGCCGCTAAAACAGGCAATGCGGCGGCGCGCCGAGCTGCTATTGAAGCAGTGGCCATGCTGGGAGCCGGCTCAGAAACAGCGAGCCTCGACGGTCTTAAAGGACCTAAAGAAGAAGCAACTCAAGAAATCGCTAAGATTGTTGCAGCCAATAAGCCTGCTCTCGCCGCGGCCACAGAATGTAAGTCAGATGCTACCTGCTGGACGGGCAAGCTTGCGGATGCCAATATCAAAGTGCGACGCCGAGCCGCTTTTCAGCTCGGTTGGTTAGGCTCAAAAGAGAGCATAGCAAGCCTGATGAAAGCCGTAGAAGACGAATCTTCTGCAGTGCGCATGGCCGCCATGGCAAGTGTGAGCCGCCTAGGCGGAGCCGATCTCAAAGTACTTAACGCAGCACTCGAACGCTGGGGCAAAAAGGTTGAGTACAAAAACTCAAACCAAGAGCTTAAGCGCCTCATCGAGCGAAGCCGAAACCAAGGTTAAAAACGCTTAAACACTCAGCTCATAAAGCACCATCATGGCGGTGTTATTTAGACGCCGCCATGATGACTTTGTTTCCCGTGACCTGTGGAGGATGCAACCGAGCACTTTCCATGCGGCCCCAATATTTACTCTGCGAATTATGTTCCCAAGCCCTCCTGGAAAACCCTTGCCCCCGCTTTAGACCCGCTCAATCCAATACAAGCTGCTACGCCCCTTATCTCTATGGGGGAACTCTAGAGACCATGCTTTGGCGCGCGAAATTTAGAGGGCGTGAAGACCTTGCCATGGCGCTCGGCCGGCTTTTGGCAGAGCACCAGCCCGCTCAAGATTTAGCCTCTCAGTGTGAACTTATTGCCCCGATTCCACTAAGCCTTAGGCGGCATTTAGATCGAGGCTACAATCAAAGCGCTCATATCGCGCAAAGCTTAGCTGATACCTTGAAGCTGCCCATGCTCACCCACTGGCGACGGCGCCACACCCAGCCTCAGCACCTGCTCGGTCGGCGTGAGCGCCAGCAAAACATTAAAAATGCGTTTAAGCCCGCTCAAGGCGTTGAGAATAAGACGGTTTTACTTATCGACGACGTCGTAACCACCGGTTACACCTTAGCCGAGGCCGCGAGGACATTGCGCCGCTCTGGGGCCCGTAAGGTTCATACCCTAGCCTTAACTCAAGCAAATTGGTCCTACCTAAAAACTTAACCATAACTTGAACTTAAGTAAATGTAGCGAGGTTGAGCAGACATGCCTTGATTGACAATTAAGAAAAAGGCCGTCTAGTCTCACGCCAAGCGAATCTGCCACGGGGGAAAATATGAACTTAGGACGCGTTTTAGCACTTTGTTGCCTTACTTTAATTTTGGGACTGGCCGCCTGCGGGCAAAACCGCAACACGGGTCCTGCCGACCCGACGGATACGACAGATCCCAGTGATACGTCGGGCCTTTGCCTAAGCGATGCCGACTGTGAAGGCGGAGTTTGCGTGGGCGGAGCATGTCAGTCCGAAGAGCCTATAGAAGACACGCCGTGCACTGACGATACCGATTGCCCCGCAGACGAGTATTGCCAGCAACCAAGCGGCACAACTTATGACCCATCGAGCGAAGGCATTTGTGTGCCAGATTGTAGCTCCAACGATGACTGCTCCGTTGGGCAAGAATGCATCGACGGGCGCTGCTTTTCGAACTACGACTGTGATCCTGCCAATAACAGCTGCGACTGCCCAGGTGGTGAAGTATGCAATGGTCAAACCCGTTCATGCAGCGCGCCACCGGCAACCTGTTACTTCAACCAACAATGCCCCTGCGACTGGCTTTGCAATGCCGATAACGAGTGCTTTGACCCGAACAACCTGGGCGGCTGTACCGACGATACCGATTGCAACGACGTTGCCGGTTGCCAGGACGGAAGTTGTGAATGCGTAGATGGTGCTTGTAGACCCGCTGACAGCTGCAGTGGACCTGGTGATTGCCCCAATGGCTCATATTGCGCCAACGGCGTATGCCAGCCTTCACCACCGTGCAACGACCAGCTCGATTGCACTCCTTACGGCCTCGTTTGCGAGGAGCCTTATTGTGTGGATCCTGACCCATGCGACAACGGCAATTGCCCACCCGGGTTTACCTGCGCCGACAACTACAATCCGGCGGTATGTCTGCCCGACGGCTCTGGAGAATGTACACAAGACATTCAATGCCCTGCGGGAGAATATTGTGACCTATTCAGTAATACCTGTGCACCGGGTTGCCGCGATGATGCCGATTGCGTGGGCCAATGCGCTGGTTCAAGTATTTGCACGTGCAACAACAGTCGCCAATGCGTCGCCGATGGCAGCGGTTCGCTCGGAGGTCCTTGTGATGCCGACAGCCAGTGTCCCGGCGGCACCATCTGCGCCTATGACGACCCTCAAGCTGGTCTTACTTGTGACCTCATTCCAGTTGGCAACTGTGACAAGAGCTGCCGACAAGTCTGTGACCTGGCGACCAGCGCCATCTTTGAAACCTGCCCAGCAGGACAAAGCTGCGGCGGCGATGACGCTGTTCAAGCCCTGCTTAACGAGCTGCTCGGATCAGCCTTTGGCAACTCAAGCGGCAGCGTCTGTTACTAAATTGAAGCGTTAAGAGCCAAGCCGCGAAGAAACCTAAACTCTTCGCGGCTTGACACAAATCCTGTGTCGGTCAACATACCGGCTATGTTCTATCGCCCCACTCAAGTCGCCGTTGATCTTCAAGCATTAAGGCAAAACGCGGCCGCTATTGCCAAGCTGCACCCCGATGTTCAACTTTGCGCAGTCGTCAAAGCCGACGCCTATGGACACGGAAGCGTTGAAATCGCGCGAACCCTCGCTGATGCAGGTGTTGCATGGCTCGCAGTCGCTTTGGTCGAAGAAGGTATTCGGCTACGTGAAGCCGGGATCGACTTACCCATTCTTGTGCTTGGCGCACTTGTGAACGAAGCCGCTGAGGCTTTGGTGAAATTTAAACTCATCCCAACCGTATTCGAAGTCGAACAATTGGAAGCACTATCTAAAGCAGCTGGGTCGAGCTCCCTAAAGCTCCATTTAAAAGTCGACACGGGTATGTCCAGGCTTGGCGTTCAGCCCGAGCAATTAGGTGCATTTTTACAAGAGCTAAAAAATCACCCTAATTTGGTTCTCGACGGTGTGATGACTCACCTCCAAAATGCTGATCTTGAAGATACGCCGCGTAACCAAGCCCAAATCGAAGCGTTCGAAAATGCACTAAGCCAAGTAAAAAGTGCCGGGTTTTCACCCCAGCACCGCCATCTCTCCAACAGTGCTGCGACACTCACCTTAGAAAATACTAGCCAGAATTTATTACGACCGGGCTTGGTCATGTATGGTTTAAGTCCAATGCAAACCAATGTGCCCAAAGCTTTAACGCCCTTGATGCGCTGGACGACCCGACCGCTGCAGATCAAAGAGATTGCTGCCGGAGAGCGGGTAAGTTACGGCGGACACTTTGTTGCCAAACGCGCCACCAAAATAGCTGTTCTCCCGGTTGGCTATGCCGATGGGTACCGGCGCAGCTTTGAGGGAAAAGCAGATGTTTTGATTCAGGGACGACGCGCACCCATTGTGGGCAGCATCTGCATGGATCTGTGCATGGTCGATGTCACCGACTTTGAAAACATCACTCAACAAGATGAGGTTGTTCTGATGGGCAGCCAAGGCACAGAGTGCATTACAACCTACGACCTTGCCCAATGGGCAGGTACCATTGCCTACGAAATTACCTGCGGCATCAGTGACCGAGTTCCACGTCAATACACGGGTGCACCATCATGATAGGGCCGTTGACTCGGGCCGGTGAGAAAACCATCGCGTTCTTCACCGAGCTCGGCAATATGGCGATTTTTCTCGGGCGGGTATGCCTGCTGGCACTCAAGCCTCCCTACCGCTTTAAACTCTTGCTTGAGCAAATGGAATTTGTTGGCGTTGGCTCACTTTTTATCGTTCTGCTCACCGGAACCTTCACCGGGGCTGTCTTCACATTGCAGACCATTACCGGACTTCAACGTGTCGGTATGGAAAACGTCGTTGGCTCCACCGTTATGCTTGCGGTCAGCCGAGAGCTTGCCCCTGTACTTACAAGCCTCATGGTAACTGGCCGGGTTGGCTCTGCTATGGCCACTGAGCTTGGTACCATGCGGGTGTCAGAACAAATCGATGCGATGGAAGTCATGGCCATCGACCCCATTAAATACCTTGTGGTACCTCGGATTATCGCTAGTTCCATTATGGTACCAGCCTTGAGCGTCTTGTTTTGCGTCGTTGCTGCTCTTGGCTCGTATGCAGTCGCAGTTTTGATGATGGGACTTGATGAAGGAGCCTTCGTCGCCCGAATCGAGTGGTTACTTGATCCCTACGATTTTATGCACGGCATGGTAAAATCCGTCTTCTTTGGCGTCTTAATCGCCTTGATCGGCTGCTACCGAGGATTTTATGCCAGTGGAGGCGCCCGCGGCGTCGGAAATGCCACCACTCAGGCGGTAGTTATTGGCTCAATTTCGATATTTGTGCTCGACTATATACTCACAAGCATTTTGCTTCTTTGGGCACCGGCGTAGATATGATCGAGATTCGAGACCTAAGAAAAAGCTTTGGCGGTACAGAGGTCTTAAAAGGTGTTTCATTCAATGTGCGGCCAGGCACCACACGGGTCATCTTGGGCCTCTCTGGGTCCGGTAAGTCCGTGTTGATGAAACATATGATTGGCCTCATGAAACCAGACTCGGGGCAAATATTGGTCAACGGGGAAGACGTTTGCCAAATGAAAACCCCCGCTCTTCTCAAACTAAGAACCAAATTCGGGATGGTTTTTCAACAAGCCGCTCTTTTTGATTCCATGACTGTTTGGGAAAATGTGGCCTTTCCTCTACTTGAACATACTCAGCTTTCTCATGAAGAGGTCGACAAACGTGTACTCGCCAAACTTGCCTTGGTCGGCCTCGAGACATCCGTTAACAAATTCCCTTCGGAACTCTCAGGCGGAATGCGTAAACGGGTTGGGCTGGCCCGCGCGGTGATTCTTGACCCCGAGGTCGTGCTTTATGACGAACCCACCACAGGCCTCGACCCTATTACCACAGACAACGTTGATCAGATGATTTTAGACGCCGCCCAACGGCTACAGGTTACCAGTGTGGTCATCTCCCACGATGTTGGTAGCGCCATAAAAGTTGCGGATGACATCGCAGTCCTCCATAAAGGTGAGGTGGTAGAAGATTGTGCGTCGAGTGAGATTCGTCATTCGAAGCATCCTTTTGTTCAAGAGTTTTTAAACACTTGGTTTGGGAAACAAGAATGATACGAGCACCATTACTTGTCGGTCTCGTCTTGCTTACGGCTGTTACAGCCATGAGCTGGTTTTTGATGAAAACCAGTAAAGATAAGTTCAGCGATGAAGCCACTTATCCAGTCTACGCTGACTTCGTTGACGCTTCAGGCATTCGCTGGAAAACACGGGTTCAAATCAACGGAATCGATGTTGGTAAAATCGGCGGCATTGAGCACTTACGCCTCGACAACGGCCGGCTCGTTGCGCGCGTCACCGTGAGAATCCTAAACGACTACACCGTGTACCAAGACGCCGCCATCAAAAAGGCAGCCGAATCCCTACTGGGTGATTTTCGCCTCGACCTCGATCCCGGGAACCGCGGCGCGGGTGTGCTCAAACCTGAGGGAATTATTGGCCGTGTCCAAAGCGTTTCCGACATGGATGCCATCCAGTCCGAACTTAAATACGTCGCCTCCAACGTGAAAGAAATTACCGACAGCTTCCGGCGGGTTCTCTCGGGTCCAGAAGCCGAAGGCTCAATCGAAGCCATCTTTAAGCGCGTTGAAAACTCTCTTGCCGCTTTAGAAACAACGACTCGTGTCGTGGCAGGTAGCTTAGAGCGCAACGATAACAACATCGACGCCATCCTTGGTGATGTGCGCGCCTTTACCGGCAACTTGGCTTCAACCACCGGCAACCAAGGTGACATCACCAAGATCACATCCAATTTAGCCAGCCTGAGCAGCAGGCTCGACCTCTTGGCCGCACGCATGAGTGACGCCATCTATGGGGAAGCCGGTGCTGAAATATCTGATTCACCGCTTCGTCAAAGTATTGATAACCTCACTGAAAGTGTCGCCCACCTCAACAGCATTACTCGCAAAATTGATGATGGCACTGGCACGATGGGGCGGATTATCAACGACCCAAGTATCTCTGAGAAGGTAGAAGAAACACTCGATAGTACCAATGAGTTGTTCGGGGGTCTTTCACGGCTCGAAACTCAAGTAGAGCTTCGTTCGGAATTTGATGTCCCGTTCCAATCTGGCGGTGACCAGGCCGGCACCGGCATTAAAAATATTGTCGGTGTTGCCATCAAACCAAGGCCCGACAAAAGCTATATTCTCGAAGCAGTCGCAGATCATAGAGGTAGACAAAACCGGGAAGTGACACGTGAAACCGTAACTGTTGACGGAGAAGAAAGCGCACAAATCACAGAGACGTACACAACAAACTACAATGTGATGAAGTTTTCCGCCCAATTTGCAAAACGTTATTACTTTGCAACCCTGCGTTTCGGAATCATTGAGAACACCGGCGGGCTCGGTTTAAACCTTCACGCCCTCAACGACTCCCTAGAGTTAAGACTTGATGCCTTTGATTTTGAAAGGCGCTTCTTAGACAGTGGCGAAGTTCGTCCGCCACGGTTACGCGGAACGTTTCTATACGAATTCTTCGATCACCTTTGGCTCCAAGCGGGTATCGATGACCCCTTCAACGCAGACCTTGCGCAATGGTTTCTCGGAGGAGCGTTGCGCTTTACGGATGAGGACTTGAAGACATTGATGACTGTGGCGCCGAGTCCTTAAAACAAGAACTCCCTACCAAAGACTTAGATAGCAAGCTGGCTTGCAGTAGAAACCTCGGAGCGGCTTTCGGTAGGCTTGGCTGGATTGGCCAGCTCGCCTTGAATCGTAAGATTCGTCGCGCCAGTGGCTCGCACTCTTACGATGTCACCGATTTGCTCACGCTTACCATCGAAAATAACGATTTCATCGCCTTGAGTTCTACCCACCAAACGGCAATCGGAAGTGCTGAGCTTTTCCCAACCCAATTGGACTTCACCTGCTTGAGGCTTGGCTCGCAGTTTACTTTCACCTTCCACCAAAACATCGAAAGTTTTTCCTTCGTAGGCTTGGTGTAATTCCAGGCTAATCTGCGCCTGGATACCCAGAAGCTCAACGTTGCGCTTTTTCTTCACTGCATCTGGGATGTTGTCTTCAAGGCGCTTGTTGCTCACCGTGCCGGGGCGGGGAGAATACTTGAAAATAAAGCAGCTCTTGTAACGTGCTTTATTCAGCAGCTCGATGCTTGCCTGATGATCTTCTTCTGTCTCATTCGGAAAACCAACAATCATATCGCCGGCCAAACGAATATTCGGCATCCGTGAGCGTGCTCGGTCTAGGAGATCGAGATACTGCTCGACGGTATAACCGCGATTCATCTTTTTGAGCATCGTGTTGGAGCCGCTTTGTGCGGGGATGTGGAGGTAGCGGCAAATGCGCGGGCTCTCCGCCATTGCATCCAAAGCATCATCGGTAAAGTCACGTGGGTACGAAGTTAGAAACCTCAACCGCGGTAAATCGGGGTTGGAATCGTGAACGCGTCTTAGGAGATCTGCAAATGAGTAAGCCGTGCCATTTTCAGTGTACTTATAATGGTTCACTGTTTGGCCAAGAAGCGTAACTTCTTTAACACCACTTCCAACTAGCTTCTTCACCTCTTCGATGATGTGCGAAACCGGGCGGTGTACTTCGGGGCCGCGAGTAAACGGGACCACGCAGAAAGCACAAAACTTATTACAGCCACGGGTAATTCGAACATAGGCCTGCGACTGAGCATCTGCAGGAGAGAAGGCCCGAGACAAATCGAGATTTTCTAAATTGTCCTCAGCAGCCTGAAGCGTTTTGGAACGTCTTGAGGTGTGACCGGCCAGTGAAATTTGGGTACCGCGGTTGTTCACAGCGTTATCTACCAAAAGGGGAATCTGGTCGAGATTAGATGGACCGCACACGATATCAACATGCTTCATGCGGTCTGAGATGCCTTTGCCCTCACGCTCGGCCATACAGCCCAAAACACCTACAACAAGATCTGGCTTCTCTTTTTGCTTCGCAATCGCGAGGCGGCCAAGAGCAGACCAGACTTTGTGCTCACTAAGCTCACGGATGGAGCATGTATTGAGCAGCACAATGTCGGCGTCATCACTTTGGTCAACAAAGCCATAGCCCAAAGCCTCAAGCTGACCTTGTACCAATTGGGAGTCCAAAACATTCATCTGGCACCCGTAAGTGCTCAGAAAAACCTTACCTTTTTCATTTTTCTCGGTCATATGTGGCCTCGTCTAGCAGGTCGAACTAAGGGCGTCTACCAGGAAACATTGAAAAATCAAGGGTTCGGCCCATAGAGAGCCGATCGCAGCAGATAATCCTGTATTGTAGCCGGCACTAAACCCTCAACTGACAGGCCCGATGCAAGCCTCTCCCGAATATCACGGCTGGATATTTCGGGGAGCTCTACTTCGAAAGCCTCGTCCGTTAGCTCAGATTGAAAGCCGCCGCGGCCGACAACCACTATTTTCACGAGGGCTTTCAAGTCTTGGAACCGGTACCAGCTCTCGCGTTCAGCTAAGAGGTCTGCGCCCATGAGCATGGCGAACGACTTGTCGGGGTACTTTTGCTTCAACGCGCTAAACAGCTCGAAAGTTCGAACAGGGCTTTCAAGCTCTTGTTCAATGGTGTTGACGCTGGCGCGCGGACCCAGAGGAGCGGTCATGAGCTTGCACATCTGCACCCGCTGCTCGAAATCGACCAGATCTTTGCCAAATGGATGCTGATGAACGGGAACGACCCACAAGGCCTCTGCACCAAGCGCTTCAAGCCCGTAGAGGCAAGCCAATTGGTGACCCATGTGTGGGGGATTAAAACTTCCACCGTAGATCAGGGTGTGGCCCTTAAGTGGGGAAGCCATCTTTTATGATCAATCTGAGCTGGAAGGCTTAGTTGATTTGGATGAGTCGGACGAAGCCTTCGCCTCTTTTTTCTTTTTGCCGCCAGAGTAACCATCGGCATACCAGCCGCCTCCCTTTAAGACGAAAGAGGTCTGACTTAGCATTTTACCAACTTTACGGCTTCTGCAATCTGGGCAAGTCTTCGGCGCTGGGTCACTTATTCTTTGGAGTAATTCCCAAAGGTGGCCACATTTTCCGCACTGATACTCATACATTGGCATGGGTAGTCCCTTTCAACATCGGACACATTCAACGGTGCCACCTATAAAGAGGGATTGCCCTTTTCGTCAAGCACTTGGATGCACACTTCAAATTGCGTATACACCGTAGACCGTGTTTAAAAATTTTCGCACATTTATCGTCTCCCGGCGACGCCAACTTGGATTGGCCCTGCTCAGCGGCATTCTTTATTTCGTTGGGTTTTGTGGCTTTGGTCAGTGGTGGATGTCGTGGTTTTGCCTGGTCCCCGTCCTGCTCGCACTAGACGATGAGACTCTTACTGGCAAAGAAGCCCTCGGAATTGCTTGGCTTTTCGGACTTGTCAGCCACATGGGTGGTTACTATTGGATTGTTCATATGCTTCACCGGTTTGGCTTTTTGCCCGTGCCGGTGGCGCTCTTGGGCTGGTTACTGCTGTGTATCGCACAAGGTTCTTTGCTTGGCGTATGGGGCTACAGCATCCATAAATTTCGCCAAAAATGCAGATTTCCGCTCTGGATCTCGGCCGTACCGGTCATGATCTTAGCAGAATGGCTATGGCCGGCGCTCTTTCCCTCGTACCTTTCCAACTCGCAATTCAGACAAATTTGGCTGATTCAGAGCCTTGAATGGATGGGACCCCTCGGACTCACAGGTCTGATGACCTTTGCCAGTGCCGTATTGTTTCAAGCTCACCAGTGGAAATGGAAAGGCGATAGACCTTTCCCACTCAAAGGAGCCATCTTGTTTGCGGCCTTGTTCATCGCAAACCTTGGCTTTGGAATTCAGGCCGTTGATGCAATCGACCAAAAGGTCGCTGAGGCGCCCAAGAAAATTAAACTTGGTCTCGTGCAAGCCAACATGGGCATCTACGAGAAACGCAGCGCACCGGGCGAAGGGCTCAAACGCCACCGTGACCAAAGCCTTGAACTTCAGTGGCAAGAAGCCGATCTCATTATTTGGCCGGAAAGTGGCTACTTCTACAGCATTCGCAAAGGTACCAAGAACCTAAAACGCCAAGTCCTGGGGCAAATTCAAAAGCCGCTGCTCTTTGGTGGGCTCACCGTCGAGAACCCCGGGAAAGACCAAAAGTTTTATAACTCGGCTTATTTGGTCGACGGCAAAGGCGATGTTCAAGGGACCTACGACAAAACTTATTTACTCGCCTTTGGAGAGTACATTCCGCTGGGCGAAACATTTCCTTGGATTTACAAGCTCTCGCCCAATACCGGAAAATTTACTCCAGGCAATCATACCAAGCCCCTCGAACTCGACGGTATCAAATACGGTGTTCTGATCTGCTACGAAGATATTCTTCCGGGATTTGTTCGCAAAGCAATGAAGCATCAGCCCGATATCCTCGTGAATATTACCAATGATGCTTGGTTTGGTGACACCCACGAGCCCGTTATTCACTTAGCACTGGCAACATTTCGAGCCGTTGAGCAAAGGCGCTTTCTTGCCCGGGCAACCAATACGGGGATCAGCGCATTTGTTGATCCTGCGGGGCGCATCATCTCACAGACCCCCACTTTTGAGAGGGCAAACCTCATGGCCGAGGTGGCGCCGCTTCAAGGTGTGACACTCTACCAAGAGCTAGGCGATTGGCCTGGCTTTGTTTCGGTACTGATGATGTTGGGTTTGGTGCTGCGCTATCGGCAGCGCGAAGAAGACTAAGCTAGAACGCGTTCGGTTTTAAGCGCCTGCTTTTCGCGGCGAACGCTGCCCAGTTCCTCACTTGTATACAGACTGCGCGCAATCCCAATCAGATCACCTTGAAGCGTACGAAGCATTAATGCGTCATCCAATTTAAAATCAGGTAGATCTAAGGTACGTAGATCGGCAACGGTCAGTTGGTAACCATTTTTAATCATAGCGCCAATGTCTGCAGGTATCTCAACCGTGGGAAGAGCGGTGAGAGCATCTCCCATACTCAGCGTAAGCTCTTCAGCTTTTTGCGGAGCATCTGCCAAATCATCAATGGTGATTGCACTCGATAAATCGAAATTCCCAACACGTGTTCTTCGCAGTGCTGAGAGGTGGCCTCCACAGCCAAGCGCTTCGCCAATATCGAGGGCTAAAACACGAATATAAGTGCCTGAAGTACAGGTTACGTCCACTTCAATATTGGTTCCATCAAAGCTAATAAGCTTCAGCTCGTCGATGTGAACATCTTTGGCTTCTCGCTCTACTTCAACACCCTGGCGAGCGAGTTCGTAGAGTTTTTTACCGTCGATTTTCTTTGCGGAGTACATCGGTGGTACCTGTTTGATATCACCGCGGAACTTTTCCAGTACCGCTTCCACCTGCTCTTCGGTCACGTCGACCGGCTTCTCTTCTAAAACCTGGCCTACGGCGTCTAAGGTGTCTGTGGTAACGCCCAAACAAATCATGCCGCGGTAGCTTTTGTCGCAACCAACTAAGTAGCGTGAGAGTTTGGTCGCTTTACCTAAAACAATCGGCAGCACGCCCGTGGCTGCTGGATCTAAGGTACCTGTGTGCCCGACTTTCTTCATCCGCAATACTTTGCGAACGGATGCAACAACATCATGAGAAGTGGGTCCTGCTGACTTATCGATGATTAGAACGCCGTTCATCACTTACCTCGTTTGGGATTTTTACGACCTGTCTGACCGCGCGCGGGTTTGCGGCGACGGTTGCCTCGGTGCTCTTCGTTTTCTTTGCGCCTCTGGTCGTCAAGAGCGCGGCCGCGATCATGAAGCGCGCTGCGATTATCCGTAACCGCAATGGTCTCCTGCGCCGTCGCATCCGGTGCGTCAGCGTCGCCGCGATCAATAGCGCCCAAGACTTGTTCAAGCCGCTGCGCACCGTCGAGTGTTTCGTCCAAAACAAACTCTAGATCGGGGACGAACTTAAGCCGCAATACTTGGCCAAGCTCCCGCTTAATAAACCCTGCAGCAGCATTTAGGCCGGCAAGTGATTCTTCACGTTCAGCTTTTTCGGTATAGGCCGAAATATAAATACGTGCATGGCGTAAATCACCGGCGACCCTTACTTCCGTAATGGTTACAAATCCGATGCGAGGATCATGGAGGCCCGATGTCAGAAGCCGGCTGATCTCTTGTTGGAGCATCTGACCGACCCGCTGAGGGCGCTTATCTTGAGAGCGAGGCATTCGAGGCCTCGTAATCGCCTCGCCCCGAGTTGTCAACGGATGGTTGATTTATTTAGCAATTTTGGAAGATCAACCTGAGGTCGTGGCGCTTTCCCCACAGGCAAAAGCTTGATAGCCCACTCATATGAAGATGATCGGACTCACAGGCGGCATTGCCAGCGGCAAATCGACAGTCACGGCTATCATACGAGCCAAAGACATACCCGTCATCGATGCGGATGCGCTTTACCACGGCTTAATCTCACCCCAAGACAATCAGCCCAGTGAGTTGGCCCTTAAAATTAACGATGCCTTTCCCGGGGTGCTCTTGGGCGACGGAAATGTAAACCGTTCCCTGCTTGGCTCCAAAGTCTTCGGTCACCCAGAAGAGCTGAAAAAGCTTAGCGCAATCACCCACCCGGCGGTTGGTACCGCCTTTATGTTCAAGGTCCAAGAACTCCAAGAGGCGGGAACGGCTTTGGCTATGTACGACGTGCCACTTCTTTATGAACGCGGGATGGAAACGATGCTGGCGGGGGTCTTAGTCGTGTGGGTACCTCGCGCCATTCAGCTTGAGCGGCTGATGGAGAGAGAGCAAATCGAACTGGCCGATGCTGAAAAGAGATTGGCCTCACAGCTTTCTTTGGATGATAAAAAATCTCGAGCCAATTGGGTTATCGATAATTCAGGCAGCCGCGACGCGACAAAAAAACAAGTCTTGGAATGGTTAAGCGACCAAGCTTAAACGCACTTTAAAACTGCATCTCAAAATCGATGCCTGGAGTCGGAACAGTAGCCGGCTCAGTTACGTTACCAACGGGCGTACCCAGTGGCTCTTCTTCTTCCACCACAAAATCAACTCGGTCAGATTTTTCACCGGCTGTAGATCCGCGCGGTACCAATACAAGTCGATCCGACGAGATACCTTGCTTCTTCAAGAAGCGTTCGACCACCGCGGCTCGTGTTTTGCTAAACTTCTGATTCTTGCGTTTCGAGCTCAGCGAATTTACGTGGGTGACAACAAGGATTTTGGTCCAATGTTTGTGCGCCTTAATAATAGCCGCGACTTGTAAAAGAACCCGCTTGCCTTTCACCGTTAGCTTAAGGCCCCGGTACTTAAACGCCACGGGTTGCTGAAACTCCAGGCGACCCTCACCCACGCTTACGTAGGCAGGATACTTGCCCTTGTCTGGACAACCATCGGTGTCGGACTCAAAATTATAAGTTTCTGGCTTGAGTGGGCACTTGTCCAACGCATCTAGAATACCGTCGCGGTCGTTGTCCTCAGCACAGCCATCGGTGTCCTCAACTCCATCAAGGTCTTCTGGGTATAGAGGGCAGGCGTCCGTTAAATCAGGCACCCCATCGAGGTCGTTATCTAAATCAGGGCAACCGTCCTCATCCTGAAAGCCATCTAAATCCTCGGCTTCCATTGGGCACCGGTCCGCTCCATCGGCAAAACCATCACCGTCATTGTCGAAATCAGCGCAGCCATCCTCATCCTGGAAGCCATCCAAATCTTCTTGGTCACCTGGGCACTTATCGGTTTCGTCCGGTACGCCATCGCCATCATCGTCAACATCAGGGCAGCCGTCGTCGTCGCGAATACCATCTCTATCTTCTGGATCGTTGGGGCAGGCGTCATCTTCGTCGAGCACCATATCACCGTCATTGTCTGAGTCGGGACATCCATCGTCGTCTTCAAAGCCGTCTAGATCTTCTGGTTTACTGATACACTCATCTCGGTCATCGGAAAGCCCATCGCCATCGGTATCAAGTGCCATACTGCCCGCTGAATTATAACTCAGCTCCATCATCAGACGAGGCGCCGCGGTACCATAACCAGGATGCATCCCGCCGCCGGCTCCAAGCCCGACACTCCATGTACCATCGACAGTCATGCGAGCGCCGGCCATAAAGCCCATGGGCGTAAGCGCGCTCATCGCCGCTGAGTTTTCGTCACCACCGATTCCAAAAGGTTCGCTGGCATCGGTACGTCCAAAAAATTCACCAACCGCGCTTAACGTAAAAGCTTCGCCCTGAAGGCCAATCAAATCGACACTCGCTCCAAGGTTCCAAAAAATCTCATTGGATATGGTAAGCGTTTCAATGGTGGCAGGTTTTCGATAGCGAAAGCCTGCATTGATATGAGCCGTCATCAAACCTTTATGGGACGATATATAAAGTGCGGGCTCCAAGGACACGCCGCCTTCACCGGCATAGGCTGCGCTGCCACTTGGCAAGACAACGCCTACACCCACCGCTACATCAAGTGCTCCATCGCCCAAACCAAAAAGTTTTGAGCGAGGCACCACACGAATATCACCTACTGAAACAGCACTTAGCGCGCCCAAACCGACTTCGAGCCCGGCAGCATCAAAAGCTTCACCCTCGGCGCCGCCTTGTAAAATCAGGGGGACGCTCAGGCCAACCTCAACCCATTCCCATAAGGCAACGGTGAGCGTTAAAGCGGCATCGAACCGATTGGCCACAAGTGCACCAACTTCACCTTGGCTGCCTGCCGACTGGCTGATACTTAAAACCAAAGGGTCTCGGGCGTATTGAAGCTGAAGACCTGCTCGGTAACCCAAATGTTTACCCATTTGAGCCGATTCAGTGCTCCACAGACTGCCTGTTCCCGTTGCCGGCTTAAAAAGCTGGATATCGACTTCGTAAGCCTGCGCCCCGTGCGGAATCATCACCACAAAGAAACACAGTAGACTTAGAGACTTGAAGAATTTCACCATCTGAGAATCATCGAGTACCGTAAAGATGTCCAGCGAAACATGGGCGCAAAACAGCTTAAGGGGAAACTGAAAGCTCCTTGGCCAGCTGAAGAATGTACTGACCATAACCAGATTTACTTAATGCCTCACCAAGCTTGCAAAATTGAGCATGATCGATGGTTCCCATTCGGTAGGCTACTTCTTCAATACACCCGATCTTCAAACCCTGGCGTTCTTCCACCGTTTGGATGAAATGACTCGCCTGCAGCAGCGATTGATGAGTGCCTGTATCGAGCCAGGCAATACCACGGCCCATGATTTCAACCTGCAGACTTTCATCCTCAAGATACAAACGGTTTAAGTCTGTGATTTCGAGCTCGCCCCGCGGAGATGGCTTTAAAGCTTTGGCCAGCGCCACAACACGCTCGTCATAATAATAGAGGCCCGGAACAGCGTAATGGCTTTTGGGGTGTTCAGGCTTTTCTTCTAAGCTAATCGCTAAGCCTTTATCGTCGAATTCTACCACGCCATATCGGTTAGGATCTTTCACCCAATAACCAAAGATAGTGGAAGTGCCTTTGCGCTCAGCGACCGCTTGCAGCCGATTGGCTAGGCCGTAACCGTAGAAAAGGTTATCCCCTAAAATCAAGCTGACCGGGTCACCGTTTATAAATGATTCACCAATCAGAAATGCCTGAGCTAAACCTTCTGGCTTAGGCTGCTCGGCGTATTCAATTCGAATGCCAAGCGCGCTGCCATCACCGAGCAATTTCTTAAACTGCGGTAAATCCTCTGGGGTTGAAATCAGGAGGACTTCAGTAACACCTGAAAGCATCAAGGTTGAAAGCGGGTAATAGACCATCGGTTTGTCGTAAACCGGCATCAGCTGCTTACTGGTCGCAAGTGTCAAAGGGTGCAGACGGGTTCCAGAACCACCGGCCAATATAATTCCCTTCACGGCGCTCTCCTCGTAATGATTTTAATCAAAATTATTTTCCACTTCCGCCAAAGGCTTGGCCTCTTCGTCTTTGCTGCTTAAAAGTGGGTCCGTCAGGGGCCACTGAATATTCAGGGCTGGGTCACGCCATAATACCGCGCGCTCTAATTCGGGAGTGTAGTAGTCCGTTTGTTTGTAAACGATGACCGTGTCTTCTCGCAGCGTTAAAAAACCGTGAGCAAAGCCATCTGGTACCAAAAACATTTTGTGATTTTCTTCGCTAAGTTCGACGCCGTGCCACTTGCCATACGTCGGGCTACTCTTACGAATATCGACGGCCACATCAAAAATAGCACCGCGTACACAACGCACCAGCTTCGTCAGACTTGCCGGCTGAAGTTGGTAGTGAAGGCCTCGCAACACTCCAGCCTTCGACCTACTTTCATTCTCCTGAACAAATAGGGGAAGCCCGAGCTCTTGGAAGTCTGAGTCACGAAAAGTTTCTTTAAAATACCCGCGGTGATCTCCGAAGACTTTCGGCTCCAAAACAATCAAGCCATCAAGCTCTGTAGTTGTTCTTTGAAACGCCATGCCCCCAACTCCATTCCTCGGGTCTGTGAGCCCGCCTCGGTTTCATCTTAACCGCTTCACCCGTTGAGGACCAATTTTTAAAGGAGATGGCTCTAGTCTTTACTCAAAACCCACCGGTTGATTCAGTAAGGCTACTTGCCGCGCTTCTTGGAGCGCTTCAGCACGATGGCCGCACTTCTCAGTAGTGTTTTCGGGACACTGCTGAGCAAAGCAGGATCTGAAAAGAGGCGTTTTACAAGGCGCACGCTTTCCCAGCTAAGAGCCAAAGGCGCGTAACTTAAGAAACGCCATGGGTTTTCATTCTTCGCCCACAAAAGGTAGCGGTTGGAAAAAGCTCTCGCTCGCAGCGGAGACGGTTTTCCATCGGGGCCTCGGCGGCAGTGGTCCACCACTGCATCAGGCACATAGAAGTGCTTGTAACCACGCCGCCCAAGACGCCACGCCAGATCAACATCCTCGTAATATGCGAAAAACTCTTCATCAAAAGGCCGCGGGCAGAGCGCCAAAAGTGACCTTCGCCGATAGAGTGTCGCGGTGGCCGACGGTCCAAAGATCTCACAGGGTTGGTCGTATTGCCCAATGTCGGGCTCGCCGTGGCCTCGGTCCAGTGGCCTCAAGGCGTAGTGACCTAAATCGATCCCAGCAGAATCAATGAACTGGCGGCCATGCTCGAGGTAAACCATTTTACCAACGGCGCTGGCTCCATCCGGATGATTCTCGAGTTCGGTGTACAAAGTCTCTAAGTAACCAGGCCGTAAAGTAGCGTCGTCATTTAGATAAAACACATAAGAGAGTTCAGTTTTCGCCAAGCCTTCATTACAGGCATAACTGAAACCTTTGTTTTCAGTTTCTTGATGTAAAACAATGGGCAAGTTTGAGCGCGCTATAATCTCAAGCGTAGCGTCTTGAGATCCATTGTCGATGATGTGAATTTCCCGAGCACCCTGGTCTCTTAAAGACTCTAGGCAACCTTCGATCACCTCGGCACTGTTCCAGGTGATGATGATGATTGAAATCGGTAGGGGAGATTGGGTCATTAAAGGCAAAAAAAGAGCCCGCTAGGCGGGCTCAATTCAATCAATGTGCTGCATGCTTGGCTGCTTGCAGCCGGACGGTTGCCCGGCGCGCTCTGGCCATTTCTGCATGGTATTCAGGAGCAGCAGAATCAAGTGATTTAAGCTTGGACTCTGCATCAGCAAGTGCCTTGGTTGCTCGCTCGACATCAATGTCGCGAGCATTTTCAGCACTTTCAGCCAGAACAGTTACTCGGTCATCACTGACTTCGAGAAAACCACCGCTTACCGCGTAGGTATCTGAACCATTTGCTTGCTGGAGAACCACCAAACCTTCTTTAAGATCTGCAAGCAGGGCACGGTGTCCCGTTAAAACGCCTACTTCACCTAAAGCCGACGGTGCCAAAACCTCTTCATAGGTTCCTGCCGCAATCGGACTTTCTGGGGTTACAATATTTACCTCAAGACCCATGATGCACTCCTCTCACCAGCTTATTAAGCAGTGAGCTTCTTGGCCTTCTCAATTGCTTCTTCAATGGTACCAACCATGTAGAAAGCTTGCTCAGGAAGAGCATCGTGGTCACCGCGAACGATTTCAGCGAATGCCTTGATGGTATCCTTAAGCTCAACATAAATACCCGGTGTACCAGTGAAGACTTCAGCAACGAAGAATGGCTGGCTTAGGAATTTCTGAATCTTACGCGCACGGGCAACAACTGCCTTATCTTCGTCGTTCAATTCATCCATACCGAGGATTGCAATGATGTCTTGCAATTCTTTGTAGCGTTGCAGGATTGCCTGCACTGCGCGAGCTGTGTTGTAGTGCTCTTCACCAACAACCTGTGGGTCAAGAAGACGGCTACTTGAATCCAGTGGATCAACCGCTGGGTAAATACCAAGCTCGGAAATCTGGCGAGAAAGAACTGTTGTCGCATCCAAGTGAGCAAACGTTGTTGCTGGTGCGGGGTCAGTCAAGTCATCGGCAGGTACGTAAACAGCTTGTACCGAAGTAATCGATCCCTTAGCTGTTGATGTAATTCGTTCCTGAAGTGCACCCATTTCAGTTGCAAGTGTGGGCTGATAACCAACCGCTGAAGGAATACGACCGAGAAGGGCGGAAACCTCAGAACCTGCCTGAGTGAAGCGGAAGATGTTATCAACGAAAAGAAGTACATCTTTTCCTTCATCATCACGGAAATACTCTGCTGCAGTTAGAGCAGAAAGAGCAACACGTGCACGTGCTCCCGGTGGCTCGTTCATCTGACCATAAATCAGAGCTGCCTGGCTCTTGCCTGGCTTAAGCTTGAGCTTGCCGTTTTCGTCTTTAACGAGCTCGCCGTTTTCGTCGTGCTCAACCTTGATAACGCCTGATTCAATCATTTCGTAGTAAAGGTCGTTACCCTCACGAGTACGCTCACCAACACCGGCGAATACAGAGAAACCGCCGCGGGCAACCGCGATGTTACGAATCAGTTCCATAATCAAAACGGTTTTACCAACACCGGCACCACCGAAGAGACCAATTTTACCACCACGAGCATAAGGAGCGAGAAGGTCGATAACCTTGATGCCTGTTTCGAATGTTTCAACGGCAACGTTCAATTCAGCAAACGTTGGTGGGTCGCGGTGAATCGGGCGGTAGATTTTTGCATCAACTGCACCCTGCTCATCAACTGGATCACCAACTACGTTTAGAATTCGTCCAAGAATTTCAGGACCAACAGGCATACCAATCGGTGCACCCGTTTGGCGAACAGCTGTACCGCGAACGAGGCCTTCAGTTGAGTCCATCGCAAGTGTACGAACGGTGTTGTCACCGATGTGCGACGCTACTTCGAGGATAAGGTTATCTTCCGTATCATCGATGTTAACGTTGGTAACTTTGAGTGCGCTGAGGATATCAGGCAAGTTACCCGCTGGAAATTCTACGTCCACTGCAGGCCCGATGACCTGAGTAATTCGACCGGCTGCCATAGCTTCTGCAGTCATGTTCTTACTCCACTTGAGTCTTCTGTCTCAAAACAGGATACCTTTTGAGCATCCCTAAAAAATTTTCGTTCTTAGTTAAGAGCTTCCGCTCCACTTACGATTTCCATCAATTCCTGAGTAATCGCGGCTTGGCGCGCTCGGTTGTATTCGAGCGTCAACTTGTCGCAGATTTCGATAGCGTTCTTCGTCGCTGAATCCATGGCGCTCATTCGCGCACCATGCTCAGATGCCTGACTTTCAAGCATTGCTCGCCAAACCAAAATGGCTACGTAGCGAGGAACCAAGCTTTCAAGCACTTCAGCCGCACCCGGCTCATAGATGTAGTCCGCCGAGTCACCGGTTGATTCCGGTGCCACAGGCAAAAGCTCATCCAAAGTTACAATCTGATTGATTGCACTTTTGAACTGGTTGTAGAGCAGATAAACGTGGTCGTACTCTTCGCTCAAGAACTTGCGTGAAAACTCATCCGCCAAATCAGAAGCAGAACGGAAGTTCATGCCATCAAAAATGCCTGGGTTATCATGCAGCGTCACAGCTTTCTTACGAAAGTGATCTGCACCTCGGCGGCCAAGAGTTGCGACTTCGATTGAATCGAATCGCCCTTCGTTCTCTTTAAAGAAGAGATCGGCACGCTTGAGGATGCTTGAGTTGAAACCGCCGCATAAACCTCGGTCACTGGTTAAAACCACCAACAGAGCTTTACTTGGCTTACGACGCGCTAAAAGCGGGTTCGTTTCGTCGCCGCCGTCAGCTGTGACACTACCTGCAACACGCTCTAAAGCTTGTCCAAGTTCTGTCGCATAAGGCCGAGCAGCGTTGATTGCGTCTTGAGCACGTTTAAGTTTAGAGGCGGCCACAAGTTTCATGGCGCCTGTAATCTTCTGCGTGTTCTTGACCGATTTAATTCGGTCTCGGATATCGCGGAGTGATGCCATAATCAGTTACTCGTGTTGAAACCGTCATTGAATTCCTTAAGCACTTTTTCGATGGCTTCAACCACCTTAGGCTTCAGGTCACCTACTTCTTCGATAAGCGCTACAACATCTGCATGCTTCGCACTTACAAAGCTTTCGAGCTCTGAACAGTAGCGTTTCATGTTGTTTGTTGGGATGTCGCGAACCCAAGTCTTGCTCTCGCCAGGAATGTTCTTCGTTCCTGCATAAAGCTGAATAACCTGGTGTCCAACTGTAAGCGGTACGTATTGTCCCTGCTTCAGCATCTCTACCAAGCGCTCACCAGCAGCAAGCTGCTCTTGAGTTGCTTTGTCGAGGTCGGAACCAAACTGAGCAAATGCTGCAAGTTCGCGGAACTGAGCAAGTGTTAGTCGGAGTGTACCAGCAACCTTCTTCATCGCTTTAATCTGCGCGGCGCCACCAACACGTGATACCGAAATACCGACGTTTACAGCGGGGCGCTGACCAGCTGCGAAGAGGTTCGATTCCAAGAAGATCTGACCATCTGTAATCGAGATAACGTTGGTCGGAACGTAAGCTGAAACGTCACCGGCCTGTGTTTCAATGATTGGAAGTGCAGTCAAAGAACCACCGCCTTCTGCATCAGACATCTTCGCTGCACGCTCAAGCAAACGAGAGTGAATGTAGAATACATCACCAGGATATGCTTCACGGCCAGGAGGACGACGAAGGAGAAGTGAAAGCTGACGATAAGCAACTGCTTGCTTCGACAAATCATCATAAATGATAAGTGCGTGCTGACCGTTGTCGCGGAAATACTCGCCCATGGTTACACCCGCATAAGGAGCGAGGAACTGCATCGGAGCAGGTGCTGCAGCCGGAGCTGAAACAACCGTGGTGTATTCCATTGCACCGTGGCTCTTAAGCTTATCAACAACCTGTGCAACCGTTGATTGCTTTTGACCAATCGCAACGTAAATACATTTTACGCCAGTGGTCTTCTGGTTGATGATGGTATCGATTGCAATCGCAGTTTTACCGGTTTGACGGTCACCAATGATAAGCTCACGCTGGCCGCGGCCAACAGGAATCATTGAGTCAATCGCCTTGAGGCCAGTTTGCATCGGCTCATGAACCGACTTACGAGGAAGAATACCAGGGGCCTTAACTTCCAAACGGCTGCTGAGCTTAGCGTTGAGGTCGCCTTTTCCATCGATAGGCTGACCCAGTGCGTTTACAACGCGGCCAAGCATCTCAGGTCCAACCGGCACAGAAGCAATCTCGCCAGTTCTCTTAACGATGCCACCTTCTTTAAGGCCGTAACCAGAACCCATGACAGCAATACCTACGTTGCCTGCTTCAAGGTTAAGGACGATACCTTTGGTTCCGTCAGAGAATTCGACGGTCTCACCTGCCATTGCGGCACGAAGGCCATAAACGCGGGCAATACCATCACCGATTGAGAGTATCGTGCCAGTTTCGGCGACTTCTACTCGTCGATCGTAATCGGCGATTTGCTCTTTAATAATGCTACTGATTTCTTCGGCACGAATCTGCATGTGTCGTTCCTACTGTTAGGTCAAAAAACTTAGGCGGCGCCCGTTTGGAGGCGGTCGCGAACCAATTCGAGTTGTCGTTTAACGCTGTTGTCCAGAGTTAAGTCACCCACCTGGCAAACCAGGCCTCCGAGAAGAGTTGGGTCAACTGTGGTTTCAATTGAAACAGGCTTGCCGAGGCGGTTTTGAAGCGCTCCTGCAATACGTTTTTCTTGATCTGGGCTGAGCGCGATTGCACTCTTTACGAGTGCGCGAAGTCGTCCGGCTTTTTCGTCAGCAATGGCCAGTAAATCCTGAACCACATCATCCAAATGTGCCATTCGATTGTTTTTTGCGAGCAATAAAACCAAGTTGGTCGTTTCCTGCCCTGCATCCACCTTCGCTAGAATTTTCTTGAGAATGTCTTCACGGACATTTTTCAAAGATGGGTTTTCGATGATTTCACGAAGCTCTGCACTTTCAGCGTAAGCTTGCTGAAATAGGATAATTCCTTTTGAGAGCCCTTCAACTGCCGTTACGCCTGCACGCTCAAGTGCCGCTTCTACGGCTGCACGGGCATATCGCTTGCCTGCTGCACTCATGCTGCGCCTCCTGCGGATGAAGATGTTTCGAGTTCAGTGATAGCTTCTTCGAGCAACCGGGTCTGATCACCGTCGGTGATATTTGCCTTTAAGCGTTCTTCTGCATCCTTCAAAGCACCCAGCGCCGCAAAAGCCTGGAGGCGAAGACCTGCTTGAGTAAGCTCTTGGTCCACGATTGCAGTAGAGTCGGTCTTGATACGCTCACCGTATGCATTGGCATCTTCAACCAGCTTGTCACGCTCAAGTGCGCCGTCTGCTTTACTGCGCTCGATAAGCGCGTTGCCTTCGGCATCAACATTGGCAAGCTTGCTCTGGTACTCATCGTGAGTTTGCCGAGCCTGTGCGTGCGCTGCTTCGTTTTCTTCAATCGTCTTCTTAATGAGTTTGTGGCGATTCTCGAAAGCTGCTGCCATTGGCTTCTTCACGAAGTGCACCAAGAGGCCTGCGAAAATAACAAAGTCGACGATGAACCAACCGAGAGGGAGCTTATGGGCATCCCAGTTCCACCAGTTGATATCAGAGAAGCTTGCTTGCCCACCGCCACCGGCGGCTAATGCCACGCTGGACGCCAGCATAAGCGCTGATGCGAAAGTAATCTGAGCTGCTAACTGTCTTCTAATCATTCGACAATCTTCCTCAAGCTACGCGTCGACCGAGAACTTTTTCAACCAATTGGTCTGCAAGCTCTTGTCTCTGGCCATCAAGTTCTTCACGAGCGGTCGTTTCAGCCTTCGAAATCTCTGCCCGCGATGCGTTCAGTGTTTCGAGAACTTCAGCACGAGCAGCCCCGACAATCCGTTTCTCTTCGTTGCGTCCATCAGTTCGCAGCGAGTCACGTTCGCGGCTTGCTGCAGCACGAGAGTCAGACAGGCGGGCCTCGTAGGCATCCTTGTCCTGACTTGCAAGATCCTTCAGGCGGTCGACTTCAGCGCGCGCCCCATCGGTCTTGTTCTCGCGTTCGTCTATGACGCGTTGAAATGGTTTGAGTAGTAGCGGCGTCAGTACTCCAAGAATGAGCACATAAATGCCGAACTGAATCAGAAAAGTAACATCGATATCCATCGGTTAACCTACTCGTTCGAATTGCTAAAATCCGTTATAAATCCGAGAGCGCTGGCTTCCTACATGTGTTGTACGCAGGGCGTCAAGTCTGTGAGCTTCGAAACGTTCATAATGTGGACTCGAAGTAACTTTTAACGACCAAAGATGGGTAATTTCCTTTTAGGCATAGTGGGTTAACCAATTTTGGCCGTGATCGCATACAATTGTGATTATTGGGCTTTAGCCCCAAGGAAGACCTTGAGCATTTCGGGTAAGCATGGAACACTCAGCGGGTTGTGCGGGAACATCGTTATTTTACATACATCTACCTCCTGGGTCTCTCTGTCTTTGCGACCAGCTGTGTAGCCAAGCCCGGTAATATCCGTAGTTTGATCGACCTGCCGGGACCCAAGCGGCAACCTTCGCGCCCGGAAGCACCCTCTCAACCAGAGAAATTCCCAGCAGTTTCGCTTGTTTGGGAGCGAACGCAAGATCAGGAGCCGGCGGTTGCGTGGAACTTAAAGACATCCCCAAAAAGAAATGTAAAAGGTCAACACAAGTCCGTCGACGCCGGCAGCCACCAACTTAACCACCCCGAGCCCTTGCTGGAAGCGCCCCGCACCCGGGCAGCAGTGGGACGTAATATCGGTCCGTTTTGGCTTCCACCCGTTCCTCAAGGAGCGACCGAGCGAGCATTCGACCAAGATTTGCACCAGGCCTTAACAATCCTGGTCAACAAAGGGCGAAACCCTTCAGCCCGACTGGCCACGCTGAAAAACAGACTTTTGCGCCACCCGAAGCTGGAAAATCTCCGTAAACTCTGGCTTCCCACGATTGAAACGGCTCAAGAATACGGCCGAGTCACGATTGCATTGCGCGAGCCTCTCAGCATTTTGAAGCGAGCCTTTCGTAAAGCCCGATTCGACGAGTATTACGGCGTGTACCGAGATATCGACCTCGCCAGTTGCCGCTGGGCTACCAGGCGGAGCATCGAGCTTTTACCAGCCAGTCAGGACGACACATTCGAAGTCGTGGTCAAGGGGCTTGGGCGTCACAGCCTAGCAAGTGTCGCCACCTTGTGTGAGCAAGCACTTGCCGTCGAGCTCTCCGAACGGGAGTTCCCAAAAATCAAAGGCAGGCGTAATCTTCGCCGACTTGTCCAAAAGGCATACGAAAAGGAAAACCCACAGCACAAGGTTTACCAAACAAGCGTTCCCGGTGCCTGGCAAAGTGACGGGGGTGGGTTTCTGTTGCGGGCAGTCATGGGGATTGAGCGCAAAAGTAATTTCCCACACACGCAATGTACAATCGAAGAAGTTGAATTAAGCGCTCGTAAAAAGCGCAACAAACAAAATCCCGAGTGCTGCGAAATTGTGCGCTCACTTGCTATCGAGTGCGAACGTCTTCGATAAACTCAGTACCAAACTCTTTCTCAACATAGGCCGCAGCGGGCAGATGCCGCGCAATTGTAATTTTTAGCCCCTGCAGCTCAACCGATTGATTGTGAAATAGTTGCAATCCCTGGGTCGGCAGTGCTTTTCTGCTTTTACCCATTTCAGCAAGGAGCATGTGAGAATGCGCAGTGCCATTACCTTCATGGCGATTATTTTCAGCACGCTTTGCGGTGCAACTGCATTGGCCCAAGATGATGGCCAAGCCGCGGTAACGCCCCAAACTTCTGCCCCTGAAACCATCGCTTTAAATCAAACACCAACTCTGAAACCCGCGACTTTGATCTCTCCGCTCGATGGAGTTGTTGGGCATCTTGGCATCGGCTACTTCACCGACTTTGCTCCTCTTGGATTGAGGTACTGGTTCTCCGATACCTGGGGCCTTGATGTGGGCTTTGATGTTGCGATCTCAAGTGGCAACGGAGAGGCCTGGCGCCTCGGAGCAGAAGTAGGCGGAGTTTACGCCTTGGCAAGCTATCATTATGCTGTCGTCTTCACCCGGCTGGGTTTGGGCCTTCGCGCAACCGATGCTACCCAGGGCGGCGAAGGGGCCGATGCTCCCGCTGAAAATTTACCTGCACGCTTTGATATTCACTCAAGCGCATTCATTGGCGCAGAGCTTTTTCTCGGAGCCCTCGGGTTTCCCAATATCAGCTTACAAGGGGGCTACGGTTTGAGTGCCACCTACACTTATCAAGGTGGTTCTGCTTTCGTACTCGGCACAACCAATGGCGGATTGAACGTCGTCGGATCAGGTATCCTCGGCTTCCATATCTACCTTTAACCCCCTCTCCACGTGGAACGAAATATGAAACACGCCGAGACTCCTAGACTCGTATTTTTTATTTTCTTTGCAATGCTTCAAGGTTGCTCAGGGCTTAACAGTGAATGCTCAGACGGCATTGATAACGATGGCGACGGGTTGGTCGATACTTTTGACCCAGCTTGCCAGCGGCTCACCGACATACCTGCACGCTGCCAAGATCCATTAGATGGGTTGCAAGTAAGCGACCCTGCCTGCAGTCAGAGCCAGCGCGGTGCCTACGAAGCCGCTGACCCCATCTGCGCCAACCGCAAAGATGACGATGGTGATGGGCGCATCGATCAAGATGATCCTGGTTGCCAAAATCACTTAGGCCAATACACACCCCATGCCATGACAGAAACCAACCCGCAGTGCTCGGACGGAATCGACAACGATGGCGATGGTTTTATCGATCATCTAACAGATCCAGGATGCGGCGGTATGGCCTCAGGCCGTGCCGAGAACATCGACCCACCCTGTGCTGACGGCCGCGACAACGACGGCGACGGCAACATCGATTACCCACAAGACCCTGGATGCGACGGCCCTTTTGACACCACCGAAAACAACCCAGAATGTTTCGACGGGCTCGACAATGACGGAGACAGCTTTACTGACTTTCCTAACGATCCTGATTGTATGTCACTTTACCAGGACCGTGAACGAAGCTTTGCTTGCGGCGACGGAATCGACAACGACCGAGATGGCACAGTGGATTACCCACAAGACCCTGGATGCGAAAGCCTTACCGACGATAACGAAATCAACGCAGCATGCTCCGACGGTATCGACAACGACGGAGATGGCCTCATCGACGTTGGCGGACTCGACACCAATGGTGACGGCGTTGCCAATACCCCTCTTGATCCAGGGTGTGAGAGTGCTCAAGACACCGATGAAACCGATGGAGTTTTGCCGGCCTGCTCCGATGGCATCGATAACGATGGCGACGGAGCTGCCGACTACCCAAGTGACCCCGATTGCGAGAGCGAATCAGACCCTGATGAAGCGCCCGATGGCGAATGTTCAGATGGCGTTGATAACGATGGAGATGGTCTCATCGACTACACCACGCAAACCAGCCCTGGCGACCCCGCTTGCGATGCTGGACTTGGGGTCGAGAGCCCCGATCCTGTTTGCGCCGACGGAATCGATAACGACGGGGATGGCCGAGCTGATTTTGCTGGAGTCGATTTTAACAACGACTCAGTATACGATCTTCCCGGAGAGATCCCTCCCGACCCTGGTTGCTTAAGTGCCGTAGACCTTTTCGAATCAACCAAACCGCAATGTTCGGATGGGATCGATAATGACGGAGATGGTACCACGGATTACCCCGCGGACGCAGCCTGCGCCCATCGTGCTGACTCCAATATAGATGGGCTAAGAGGCCGCAACGAAGGCTCTCCCTCGCAGTGCTCCGATGGCATCGACAACGATGGAGATGGCCTCATCGACTTCGAACCCGAGTTTCTAAGCAATGGCAGTGCTAACCCTGATTTTGCAAACGGGGACCCTCAATGCACCGGACTCTTTGACAACGGGGAGGCTCTCTGATGCTCCGTAAAATCACTTCGGCAATTTGCCTCAGCGCCCTCACCGCCTGCAGTGCACCAATCGGCGGAATTGAGCACAATGCTTCATCGCGGTCTCAAGCACTTAATCTTAGAAATTACATGCCTGCCGACGGCGTTTTGGGTCAGCTGGACTTTTACCGAAATACGTCGCCGGTTCTCGATGGGCACAGCCTTAATGTACCGATGGCCGTAACCCGACTTGGTGCGCATTTGCTCGTCGCAGATCATAACAACAACCGCGTGCTGGGTTATGCTGCAGGTCAAACCGGAGTCATTCCGGACGAGGCCAGCTTGGTTATTGGGCAACTCGATTTCTTATCTAAAGACTTCGAGGGAATTGACTCCAACCTCAAGCTTGCGCCCCGGCGCATGGCTACAGATGCCTCTGACCGACTTTATATTGCTAGCGATGACAGCGGTATTTGGCGGATCTTTGTGTACGATAACCCGTTTATTCACGACTCGTCTCATGAGTATGAACTCCTCGACCTCCCTCAAGAAGTCAGCGCTATAGGGTCGATTGCTCCTGATCGCTTTGTTGTCAGTGGTGGTCCCAGCACAAGTGATGAGACCATTCATTTTTATGCAACCGATCACCTCGACGCTCCTGCACTGCGCCAAGGAGATGTCCCCTCGCCCTGCAACGGGGACAGCGGCATCCGAGGCTTTGTAAGACTTCAAAATTATTTCACCGTTGCCTGCGCTACCGGGGTTTATGCTGCCATCATCGACGAAACCACAGGCTTCTTAGAACCCTTAGACAGTGACCCCACTCAGGCCAATTGGACCCATGTTCTTCAAGGCTTTTCCGATATCAGCGCCATTGACGGTGTGGGCGGAATCGTTAACGGGGAAGAACGCGATGAGGCTTTTATTGCGGAGTTCTCCACTCACCGTGTCGTGCCTGTGCCGCGCCCTGTGTATTATATCGATACACGCCGAGACGGCCTTCAAGTTGAGCCTTATGATGTCACTGTGCATCCAGACTTCCAACGTTACCTTGGCCATGCCGATTTGAGTCTCGGCGCAGTTGACCCAGCTCTTGCCGGAGGCCCCAATTACCACCCCGATCCAGAGCAACTGGGCAACCCATCACAATGGGGACTTCACTCTCCAAGAGATCTTGCCTGGAGTGGTGACGAACTTTGGGTGGCCGACCAAAACAATCATAGAGTTGTTCGCTTTCAGACCAGTATTGCGAACCTCGAGGAAGAAGCCGAAGAGATCTTCACCGCACAACAAGTGATTGGTCAGGTTGATTATACCCACACTCATCGTAACCGAGTGGACGGCCGCTCTATCATTGCTCCAAACGATGTGGCCCTGGTTTCCAACGGTCAAAGTTCCCACCTACTTACAACCGACTCTGGCGCTCATCGCGTGGTCGTTCACACCCTCGCCGATAGAGCTGCCAATGGCGCTATGGCAGATGCGGAAACTTTACGAGGCCAAGCTACTCTTTTTGACTATGCTTCGAATCAAGGCACCAACAATGAAGATGGAGAGGGTTTTAACTACCCCACCTGCATCGATGTTGATCCCATATCCAATCGGGTAGCAGTTTGCGATTTCAACAACCAGAGGATCGTTGTTTATGATTCTTACAATTCAGGTACGGCCCCCATAGCGATTATTGGACGTAACCCTGAAGGCCCGCTTGGTATTAGACAAACTTTTCACGGCCTCGCGATTCACGGCAACTTTGTCTTTGCCGCATCCGGAGACAATGAAAACGATATTTTGGCCAACCGAATCCAAATCTACGATTTGCGTAATCTGGCCACGGAAGATGGCGCGCCTGATTCAATCTATTTACCGGTCCATGTCATTGGGCAAGACTTCGACGGCGTATCTCTTCCCGTCAACGTCTGCAATCAAAATGACACAACAGGCCCCGATACAATCTGCGACGTAAAGAATCTTGCGACCGATGAGTTTGGAAACCTTTGGGTAGGCGACCGCGGCAACAATCGCATTCTGATGTTTCAAGATCCAACGGCCCACCTTACCGGTGCCGACGAATCGGCTCGGCTTGAGTCAGTGATTGCCGATCTGGTCATCGGCCAACCCAATATGCTCAGCAATGCATCATTTGCCGGCGCAGGCGATGATGCCTATTCAAGATTTGTTGAAGTCGGGGACTTTGCTCTCACGGGCGGCGAGGAGCCCGGGCTCTGGGCCATTGATGCAGGCAACAGCCGCGTCCTCTATTTTCCAACGCCTCATATCGCGGATCCAACCAGTGGCATGGCACGAGCCACTCATACCTTAGGCAGTAATTTCCACCCCGGCTCCGGCGCCTACAGAGCCGACAACCGCAGCGTCAATGCGCCATCGGGAGTTGCTGTAACCCCGGACGGAAAGCTTATCTTTATCGCCGACCGGGGGTTTAGCCGAGTCCTGCGCTTTACCCTCAACGACGCCCCTATACTTTCACTCTCAGGTGAAGACGATTCGTTGCAACCTGCTCACATAAAGGCCGAAGAAGGAACCAGTGTGGCGGTTCGGATCAATGCCGCCGACCCCGAGGGTGACAATATCGATCTCGAGGTCGTTGGGCTCAATGCTCATTTAAGTTTTGACCCGGCGCCTCAAACCCTGATTTTCGATGCCACAGATCTCAGTGCTGGGTACAAAGCCTACGCCACGATTATAGCGAAGGATTCTAGCGCGCGGACCAACCGCACTGAACTTGCCGTAAGTTTTGAGGTTGTTCAAATCCAAAGCCCAAGCCCCACCCCTCAAGTTACCGGTACTGAACGGGCCCCTGAATCCATTGGCGGCGGCGGCTGCCAAAGCACGCCTATTTCCGCCCTCGCGCTTGTTATCCCATTTCTCTTGATATACCGACGCCGTGCGAACGAAATCTAAAGGATTAGGTATGGGCCAGAAAAATAAAGGACTGACTGAGCGACAACGGATGTGGCGTCTTGCGGGACGTTATTCAAGTGTCGGTGTTGAGATGGCCGTGTGTATTGGCGGTTCAACTTTGGCAGGTCATTACGCAGACAGGCATTTCGGAACCAAACCCTGGCTCTTTCTATTCGGCCTGGTGGTAGGAACCGGCGCCGCAATCAAAGCCGTGGTCCGAATCGTTCGACAGTTTAAAGCAAGCAATCGCGAACAGGACCAAACGTCTGCCGATGAATAGGTGTTGGGCCTAAACGCTTTAAAGCTTCCACATGCACTTTGGTCGGATAGCCTGCGTGGTTTTCGAAACCATAGCCCGGGTACTCCTTCGCATATTCATGCATAAGTTCATCGCGATACACTTTCGCCAAAATACTCGCCGCCGCAATGGTTTGGCTTTTGGCGTCACCGCCCTTGATTGCAAGTTGCTCCACACCAATGCCCGGCACCGAGCGTGCATCGACCAAGAGATAATCTGGCTTAATATTCAAGCCGCTGACAGCCCGGCGCATTGCTTCGCGAGAGGCTTGATAAATATTGAGGTCATCGATTTCAGCGGGTGAGCAAAAACCAAGCGAATAGCTTACGGCCAACTCTTTGATCTCTTGCTCCAAGGTTTCCCGGCGTTTTGCGCTCAGCTTTTTTGAGTCATTCACATAGGGGATGAGGACCTCAGGGGGTAGCACCACAGCAGCTGCGACCACCGGCCCAGCCAAGGGCCCAGCTCCCACTTCATCCACGCCCGCTACATGGAGAATGCCGCCCTTCCAAAGCTTACGCTCGAAGTTAGTCATTTGAACCAAGCGCTCTTGCTCTTGGGTGTCCTGTTCTTTTTTCCGGATCGCCGCCGCAGCCAACTTACGGGCGCCCTGACGAGAATCCCCTTTAAGTTCAGCGATCTCCACCTCTCCTAGTTTATTTTGCTCCAGGAGCTTAGAGAGTTGAGCAATCGATAATTCTGATAATTGGGGCATCATTCCTCGCTAGGTATGCAGAGGACATACCCTAACATACTTGGGTCAGAGGTCACGCTCAGAGTAAATACATTCTTCTGCCGCTTGTTGGCATCTCCGGAAACCCTTAAGATTTCTCCATGACTTCAAGTAATCCAGAAGAAGTACTGCCGGAAACGTCGCGCCCCGGACTTGCCGATGTGCTGAAAAAGTGTGCTGGTCAAAAGCACATCATTGCCATTCGTGGTTTTCCGGATCCCGACAGCATTGGCAGCGCAATGGCACACGCTTTTCTTTGCCAGAACTACGACATTGAAACGATTATCCTCTACTTCGATGATATTTCGCATCAAGAGAACCGGGCGCTGGTGAAGAAGCTTGCGATTGAAATGGTTCGGTATGAGGCCAAACTCGATCCAGACAACTTTGATGGCGTTGTGATCGTAGACTCCCAGCTCTTTCAGCTTCCGGGACGCCTTGAGAACCTGCCCGTCATATCCATTGTCGACCACCATAAGCTCCAGATCGAAACCGAAGCGGAATTCGTGGATGTTCGTGAAGATTGCGGTTCAACCTGCTCAATTTATGCAGAATACTTCATGGAAGGTCTGGCGATCTTCGACAGAGAAAACCCAGCCTGTGCAAAACTTGCCAGTGCTCTGCTTTACGGAATCCGAAGCGATACCGACGATTACCTCCTGGCACGCGAAATTGACTACCGAGCTGCCTCGTATCTAGCACCCTACGCTGACCACGAGCTTTTGATGTCGATTTCAATGCAAAGCATCTCGCCGCGAACGATGGAAATCACTCAGCGCTGCTTTGCCAACAAGGTGATCGCCGACACGTTCATGATCGCCGGCGCTGGCTTTGTGAGGGAAGAAGACCGCGACAGCATCGGCCAAGCAGCCGATTACTTACTGCAGCGAGAAGGAATCGACACGGTCCTTTGCTACGGGATCGTCAACAATCAATTTATAGATGGCTCGCTGCGGACAACCAGTAATGTGGTTGAACCCGACCGATTCATCAAAGAGCTTCTTGGTAAAGGTCCCCATGGTGAGTTTTATGGGGGCGGCAGAGCCGATAAAGGAGCCTTCAAAGTGGATTTAGGGCTATTTTCAAACAACACCGACCGCGAGCTTTTATGGGATATTTCCAAGAAAACCGTGGAAGGCCTATTTTTTAATAAGATCGGCATCAATGCAGAAGAACAAAAACGGACAACTGGCTAAAATTTTTAGGTTTTCTAGGCACTTGGTTTAGGAAAGCTGCGCACTACGTGCATTTTTTGTCGGGATTGCTGGTATAGAATACGATAGCGGTATACACCCGCTAGTCAATATGGCACCTATGCGGCGCAGTAGGCTGGTTGGTGGCTAAAGAATTGGGATGAATCAAGGTATGTCCGTAAACGATAACGACTTATTCGACATTGTCCGCTCGGTCTGGTCGACAGTCGTGTCCCTTGATCTCGAACGCAGTGCGGATGGCTCGTCACGAGACGATATCAACAGTGAATTTCTCTGCGCCTGGATGGAAGCAACCGGCACATGGCAAGGTGGTCTCCTCCTGAGCTGCCAAGAATCACTGGCCCGAGAAGCTGCATCCATTATGTACGAAGTTGACGACAGCATGCTTGGTGAAGATGCGGTTCATGACACATTTGGCGAGCTGGCCAACATGATTGCCGGTTCGACCAAGGTTTTGCTGCCCGCGGGCGTCACCCTTGAGCAGCCCATGGTTCTTGAAGAAGCCGAATTGCCGGAAGCTTGCTTAAGCACATGGCCCCAGCTCAATATTGCGACCCACAACGACGATCAAATGCTCTATGTTTCGCTTTTTCGATGGGACGAAGAATAAACTTCGCCCAGCCATCAAAAACGCCATTTCCTTAAAAATCGATCTTCTAGTTGGTAAAGTCTCTTACCAGTCGTATTCTCAATGGTAGACTCTTATTTAGGCTATCACGCGATGATTAATCTAAGCTTTTGGAACATATGTATCTTTGGAGGAGGCGCCGCGCTCTTAAGCGCCTTCCTGCTCCATTTACGTTACAACCAGAAGCGTACTCAGATTCAACGAGACATGGACCGCCTCAAAAATGAAACCCGCGCGCTTCAAAAAGCTTCAGAAGAAAAAGCGCAGCGGGATGCTACTGCTCGTAAGACGCTGCTCCAGATTCAGCTAAACAACGAAAGTGAAGAAAACACCTCGATTGTAGAGAAGCGTGAAACAGCTCTGAAAAACCGGCTGGAACGCCAAGCCCAGCGGCTCCAAAGATCTCGTGAAGATCAACAAGTCATTCAAGGCCGCGAAACCAACTTAAAGAGCCAGCAAGCCCAACTTGAAAATCTCGTTCAGCAAGCTGTAGCTGCGGAAGCTAAAGAGCTGGCATTGCTCGAAGAGCGCTCCGGCGCTTTACAAAAGGCCTTGCTCAAAGAATGTGTCCAAGAGCGCAAAGACGAAGCTAAGTGGCGAGCAAAACGGTTTTTAACGAAGAGCCGCGATGAGCAAGAGCAAAACGCTACCTTCAATGCCCGCCAGCTTATGGGGAGAATGATGGAACGAATTTCCGTTTCAGGTCACCTTGAAAGAATTCAAAATATCATCCCGTTCCCTAATCCTAAAACAAAAATTATCTTCGCAGATCCAGAGAGCGATGCTCGAAAAATCCTGCACGAGCACATCGACTTCACACTTGAAGAAGGCAAGCTGGAGAACTCTCTACTTGTTCGTGGCGACGACCCTCTAGGGCGTGAAATCGGTCGGCGTGTTTTGAGGCAGCTTTCCAACAAAAGCATCTCGGCATCCAACAAGGTTCGAACAATCTGTAAACGTACCAACGAAGAGATTGACCGCGAACTTAAAAATGCTGCTCGCAAAGCCTTTAAAGAGCTCGGGCTCAAAGAAGCTCATCCAGACATTATGGCCCTCGTGGGAAGACTCAAGTTCCGTTTAAGCTACAGTCAAAACCAGCTTAAACATGCCGTTGAGGTTGCTTACCTCTCAGGCATGCTGGCTCAGGAAATGGGACTCGATGTTCAATTGGCAAGACGGGCCGGTCTTTTACACGACATCGGTAAAGCGATGACTCACGAACGGGAAGGTTCCCACGCCGTCCTAGGAGCCGAAGTTGCACGAAGATGCCGAGAAAATGAATGGGTCAGCAATGCCATTGGCTCGCACCACAACGACGAACCCATGGAGACGCCCTACGCCTTTATCGTCACGGCCGCCGACGCGATCAGCGGAGCGCGACCTGGTGCGCGGCGAGAGACCATCACGCTCTACCTCGATAGGGTTCGACAAATTCAAGATATCGCAAGCCGCCACCCTGAAGTTGAAAGGGTGGATGTAATGCATGCTGGCCGCGAAGTTCGCATCATGGTGCCCGGCCGTGAAGAAAACCCAGAGAGCGGCAATAAAAACACCAAAATGCGATACGTTCCCGACGAAGAGCTGCATCCACTGGCTGAAGACGTTGCTCGCGACCTTGAGGATGAAATGGTTTTCCCGGGTCAAATTCGAGTCACGGTTATCCGTCATTCATGTGCAGTCGCGGTCGCTAAATAAAGTATATGATCCTATTTCTTTTACAGTTTATCTCAACGGTCTTAGTTATTGGCGAAGTCTTGGCCGCCGCGATTCACCACTTCGATAGCGTAAGCAGTGGGCGCACCGCAGGCCCCTCCATTATTAGAGATTATGCCGAAGCCGCTCTTGGAAACTTCTTAGCAACGCTGGTAGCCGTGGCACTGTGCCCATGGGCCATCATCATGCACAAAAGAAGAGAGTTCGACCCCAATGGAGGACCGCCCATTTGCTTGGTCAGCGGCACATTGTGGGGCTGGGGAGGACCGATGTACGGGCTTTACAAATCCCTCCGGGCAAAAGGCGCACGTAATGTCTACATCCTACCCGTTGCTTTTTCACGTGGGGCTATTGACCGTATGGCCGACAACTTATGTGAAGAACTCGAACGCTTCAGCAGCCTGATTGGCGGAGAAAAACCTTACCTCGTCGCCCACGGTATCGCCGGGCTCGCTGCACGCCTCGGACCATCCCAAAGTCCTGGGCGCTATTGCCAAGCAACTTTCACCGTCGCTACGCCGCACCACGGAACCCGTCTTGCGGTTTTTATGCCGGGTCAGCTTGGCTTTCAGCTCCAACCGGGTTCACCCTTGCTCCAGGCTTTAAATCACGAACCTGGCGACTGCGTGCTTACATTCCACAGCCCACTCGACAGCCAAATCATTCCCGCAGAGTCAGCCTGCTTCGGTCAACGCGTCAGTAGCCTCGGCGGCTCAGGTCATTTGAGCATTCTTTGGAACGCCCAGTTGTGTGAGCAAATTTTAAGCGAAATCACCAGTGCTCCATCATCGTAATCAATCCCCTTTTTTTCGTGATTTTTCAGGTGTTTGCCTACGCTGTTTTTGCTGCTATCCCTAGATAACTATGCAAACACAGCTCACACAGTCCGTTCCGGTATCCCTTCTCGAAGAACTGCTCAGCATCGCCATGGGACGTGGAGCAAGCGCAGCCGATATCTACGTGGAACGAACCACTGCCAGCAGCGTTTCATTGGAAGAGAAAAAAATTCGAGCCACGGCCCATAGCGTATCCATGGGGGTTGGAATTCGAGTCATCGCCGGCACAGAAGTTGGTTACGCCTACTGCGATGACCTAGACCCTGCCGCTTTGAAAAAAACCGCAGAGGTCGCCGCTTCAATTGCCAAAGAAGGCGGAAGCCCTGGCCCGATTCAAATCAAAGCGTGTCCTGTCCCAAACCGTTACCCCATCAACGTAGCCCCCGACAGCATTGCGCCAGCAGAAAAAGTCGCCTTACTTAAACGCGGCGACGAAGTGGCCCACGCGTACGACCCTCGTATCACCCAGGTGATGGGAAGCTTCTCCGACAGCACCAAAGATATCCTCATCGCCACAAGTGACGGAACACTCGTCGACGACCGGCGCACGATGTGCCGGCTGAGTTTTATGGCGATGGTCATTGATGAAAAGGGCGAGCGACACACTGGAAGCCATGGCGGCGGCGGACGTGTGGGTTTTGACTTTTTCACTGATTTCAATCCCGAGATGGTCGCCACCGAAGCAGCCCGTATGGCGATCTCCCAAATAGGGGCGGGAGCTGCACCGGCCGGTCCTCAAACCGTTGTACTGAGCCCTGGCTGGAGCGGCGTTTTCTTGCATGAAGCTGTGGGTCACGGACTTGAAGCAGACTTTATTCACAAAGCGACATCTCTTTATGCCGGGCAGCTCGGAGAACAGGTCGCCTCAGATCTTGTGACGGTCATCGACAACGGCGAGCTTATGAATCGGCGCGGTTCACTCAACGTTGACGACGAAGGCACCGTCGCGAAAGAAAAAGTACTTATCGAAAACGGCATTCTTAAGGGGTATATGGTCGATAAACTCTCAGGCAGTATTATGGGAATTGAATCCACCGGCAGTGGGCGGCGACAAAACTACAAGTGCGCACCCATGCCCCGCATGACCAATACCTACATGGCACCGGGTCCCCATACTCACGAAGAGATTATTCAAAGCGTTCAAAATGGCCTCTACTGCGCATCTTTTGGTGGCGGGCAGGTCGATATCTCCAACGGAAACTTTGTCTTTGAAGTCCGCGAAGGTTACCTGATTGAAAACGGGCGCATCACAGCGCCAGTGAAAAATGCCACGCTCATCGGCGTCGGCCCTGAAGCCATGAAGAACGTATCCATGGTGGGCAACAACCCAGAGCTGGATCCTGGTATTGGAAGCTGCGGAAAAGATGGTCAAACAGTACCTGTGGGCGTGGGTATGCCAACCATTCGCATGGACGACGTCACGGTTGGCGGCACCGGCATAAGCCAATAGGTAAAGGGGATACTGCACAATGGAACAAAACGAGTTAAGTCATGAGCCCCTTCTGGAAGTTACGTCTGAGCTTTTAAAGCTCGCGAAAACTGCTGGGGTCGATCTGGCCGACAGCATGGCCTCTTACGGAACCGACTTTGAGGTTAAAGTCGAAAGCGGAAAAATCGGTACGCTCACTCAGGCCACGGCCAAAGCTGTTGGGCTGCGTGTTTTCGTCGGAAAAAAACTTGGGTTTTGCACCACCAGCGATTTCAGAAAATCGAGCCTTCAAGCGCTCGTTGAACGAACGGTTGCCATGGCCCATGAGGTTGAGGAAGACGAATTTAACGATATTGCTCGCGCCGAGTCAGGTACCCTTGATGCTGGTAGCCAATTTGATCCCTACGATCCTTCAATCGCCGCTTTATCTACAGACGAAAAAATTCGGATGGCCCATACCCTGGAACAAGCGGCCCGAGATACCGATTCAAGGGTTCAAAAGTTTCGCGACAGCGGCATTGCCTCTGGCGAATCATGGTCTGCGCTGCAAACCTCAACCGGCACCATTCGAACAACTCGGGGAACTGGGATCAGCGCGTGGTGCAACCCCATTGCAGAAGCCGATGGTCAACTTCAAACAGAAGTTTGGTATGATTCGCGGGCGCATCTTGAAGATCTTGAAAGTATGGAATCCATTGGCCAAAACGCTGCCGCCCGGGCTGCGCGTATGCTTGGAGCTAAACCGGTAGCCACTCAAAAGGCCGCGGTTATTTTTGAACCAATGATTGCCGCGGGTTTGCTCGGTGGCCTTATCGGCGCCATCAATGGTGATCTTGTCTACAAAAAGGCCTCATTTTTGGGAGATAAACTGGGTGAGCAAATCGCCTCGCCGGATATCACCATGATTGACGATCCTCACGTTTATCGCGGGCTTGCGAGCACCCCATTTGATGGCGAGGGGCTACCCACTTACCCGAAACGCATCTTAGACCGCGGAAAACTGACAACTTTTCTCTATGACAGTTACACTGCTCGTAAGGTCGGCGTCAGCTCAACTGCAAATGGCCGGCGAGGAGCTACCGGCATGCCGTCAATCGGTACCTATAATTTCTGTATTGAGCCCGGGCAAACCTCGCTCAAAGAAATGCTAAGTTCGGTACCTCGAGCCCTCATCCTCACCCGAGGTCTGGGACGCGGGCTTAATGCGATTACCGGAGAGTACTCGCGGGGCGCCAATGGTCTATGGGTTGAAAACGGAGAAATTGTGCATGCTGTTCAAGAAGTCACCATTGCCGGTAACCTCTTAGAGATGCTGCAAAACGTAGATTGCGTCGGTAATGATCTCATGGTCAAAGGCTCTACCCGCGCTCCCTCTATTCGAATTCAAGACATGACCATCAGCGGAAGCTAAGGGGAGCTCGGTGCGAATAGCCTTACAGATCAATGGAAAGATTTTACTTTCCACCAGCATCATCATTCTCGGGTATCTTTTCTCGATGGTTTTGAGCGTGGTCGTGGGTATCGAAAATATTCGCTTGCTTGAAGACACCACCGACACACTTTTTCCAGCCACTCGCTACAGTCAACAAGCTTTGTCGGCATTTGAAAACCAGTTAAAGCTTTATGAAAATGCCGTCGTTCTTGGCGAACCCAGCCAAGTCGAGCGCGCTCAAGAGTACGGGGAACGGGTACGTGACTCGCTGGAGCAGCTCACTCAACTTGTAAACTTGAATATGGACAATGTTGCAGAGGTGCATAACTTCAGTCGCAAACTCGCCGCGTTTACCCGAACGGCCAACGAAGTCTACGCCGCAAGCGCCGCCGGAACGCTCAACGATCCCAGCATCGGCAAACAAATGGGGAATCTGAGGCAAGAACAACAAGTTCTTCTCAAAGAGCTCGTCAACCTAGCCGACGTCTTCTCAAAAGAACTTAAGCAAGGCTTAAAAGCCGTCGTCAAAGATACAGAGCAGGGTCAAAGGCTGAACCTCTTGGCCTTTGTGATCGCCATCGCTGCTTCAAGTGTCATCATGCAGCTGGCAATTAATCGGCTTATCACACGACCGCTCGCGAGAACCGTTCGGATGCTTGAGGATTTAGGGCGCGGCCGTCTCGAGAGAAGACTGCGCATTGATACCAACGATGAAATTGGCCGAATGGCTCGGGCCATGGATGAGTTTGCCGATAACCTTAATAATAAAGTGCGTCTTGCCGAAGATATCGCAGCCGGTGATCTCTCCGTGAAGGTCGCGCTCGCATCAGAATACGACACCTTAGGTGAAGCCATGAATACGATGGCTGCCAACTTGAAAAACCACCAGGCCGCTATCGAAAGCAACATCGCAAGCCTTGAGATGCAGGCGATTGCCCTTAAAAAGGCAAACGATAACCTCACCAACGAAATCCAGGAACGTAAAAAAGCGCAAGCTCAGCTCACAGAAATGCAGGCCCAACTGCTTGAGACCTCACGCCAAGCGGGTATGGCAGAAGTGGCCACCGGAGTTCTTCATAACGTTGGAAATGTGCTCAACAGCGTCAACGTCTCCGCAACGCTCGTAGCCGACAAAGTCCGCACCTCTCAAGCCATGGGGCTGCGTAAAGTGACCAACATGCTCAAAGAGAATGACGAAGATATCGGCAACTTCTTAACAAACGACTCACGTGGCAAACAGCTCCCCCGCTACCTTGGCCTCTTGGCGGACAAGGTCGACGACGAGCGCGAGCTTTTGCTTGGTGAGATGCAAACACTGACCAAAAACATTGCCCACATCAAAGATATCGTCGGACTCCAGCAATCGTACGCAAAAGTTGCGGGCGTAGCAGAATCACTCTCACTCCAAGAGCTTGTGGAAGACGCCGTTCACATTAACCGATTGGCCATCGACCGAGGCCAAGTTCAGATCGTCAGAACAGGTGAGTTGCTCCTCCCTACAATTATGCTTGAGAAGCAGAAAGTGCTCCAAATTCTTGTGAATTTGGTGAAAAACGCATGCGAAGCAATCACCGAAAACCCTGAAAGTACAAAAAAGCTTTTCATTGCTATCCACCGAGTGGAAGGTCCGAATGTGCAGGTGACAGTAGAAGACACTGGAACCGGGATTTCAGAAGACAACTTAACCCGTATTTTCGCCCACGGATTTACCACGAAAAAAACCGGGCACGGTTTCGGACTCCACACAGGGGCCATCGCGGCTACCGAAATGGGGGGCTCTTTAACGGCATCCAGCGCAGGAGAGGGCAAAGGGGCTACCTTTATTCTTGAAATGCCATTAGTCTTTGCAGGTGACCACAATGCTTAGAGCTGATGAAAACGATAACAGCAGAATCCTTGTCGTTGATGACAACGAGGCAATTCATGAGGATTTTCGTAAAATTCTCTCCGCCGAGGACCATGCTGGGGAACTCGAAGATCTCGAAGCGAGCCTCTTTGGTGAGGATAATTCCGGCGATGCCCAATCCATGGGAGCAGGCTTTGAATTAACCTTCGCAAGCCAAGGAGCCGAAGGGCTTCAAAAGGCCCAGCAAGCCATGGAAAACGGTAAACCATTTGCCGTTGCGTTTGTAGACATGCGCATGCCACCTGGCTGGGACGGCTTAAAAACCATCGAGCACCTTTGGAAAGTCGATCCCAATATTCAAGTTGTCATCTGTACGGCTTTTGCAGATTACTCCTGGGGAGAGATCATTGAACGCCTCGGTCATACAGACAGGCTTCTGATTCTTAAAAAACCGTTCGATAATGTTGAGGTGAGCCAGCTTGCCATTTCACTCACCCGCAAATGGAGCTTGGCCCGTTTCGCCGAGATGCAACGTGAGGAGCTCGAGAGCATGGTGCAAAGCCGCACCCGTGAGATCCAAGCGGCACGTGATGAGCTGGTGGCAGCCAACCGCATCAAAAGTGAGTTTTTGGCCAATATGAGCCACGAGATTCGCACGCCGATGAACGGCATCCTTGGCTTTGTGGATATCCTCGTAGACGATGAAGACCTCAGCCCCGAGCATCTGGAGTCCGTTGAATTTATTAAACATTCAGCAGATAACCTCATGGGGATCATCGACCAGATTCTCGACCTCTCCAAGGTTGAAAGCCAGAGCTTGGCTCTGGATAATATCGATTTTGACCTCGAGCTGATGCTCTTTGATGTTTGTGACATTATCAAACGACGCTTTAAAGACAGCCCTGTAGAATTTATCGTTGATATTGAAAACATCCCCAGCACTGTCTCGGGCGATCCGACCCGTGTTCGTCAAATCCTGATGAACCTTGTGGACAATGCCGCTAAGTTTACCGCCGAGGGCCATATTATTCTTCGCACCTGTGTCGAAGAAGAAAACGACGAGACCATTGCCATCCAATTTGCGGTTGAAGATACCGGGATTGGAATCGCCGAAGATCAACAGTCCGTTATTTTCGAGTCCTTTAGGCAAGCTGACGGTTCAACCACCCGAAAGTTTGGAGGAACCGGCTTGGGGCTGGCTATCTCCAAGAACTTAGTCGAACAAATGGGCGGCCAAATGTGGGTGGACAGCACGGTAGGAGAAGGCAGTACTTTTTGTTTCCAAATCAACCTCGACAAGGCGTCCATAGCCCACCGGGCTCATCCACCGATTCGCTCAACCGAGCTTGAGGGACGCACTGCAATTCTAATCGACGATAACCGGGTCGCTCTCTCCATTACCTCCCGCACTCTGAAGGAGTGGGGTATGAAGCCGCTGGCTTTTAGCTCGGTAACAGAGGCACTCGGGCACCTATCAAAGACAGAAAATAAACCCGAAGTGGCTCTGATTGATATGATGCGGCCCGATCTTGAAGCACCCGAAGCGATGCGGCAGTTTACGAGCCACCCCTCTTTTCGTGGCATTCACTTGGTCGTCCTTACTTCTGAAGCAAGCCCTGGCTCCGCTAGGCTCTGCCAATCGATCGGATTTGAAGGATATTTGCCGAAACCAGTTCCCCGCGGGGCGATGCGTGACGTTCTATGCACTATTTTCGGCACCGAACCGCAAAGCGGGCAAAATCCGATCATCACAAGGCACAGCGCCCGAGAAGAACTTTTCAAAAATAAAAAAATTCTCCTTATTGATGACAATCCCACCACGGAAGCACAAAGTTTAAAGCTTTTAAGCCAACTCGGCACTCAAGTGGTCCCCTCTTGCTCCATGGCCGAGGCGGTCAACGAGATTTCTAAAGTGAGCTTCGATCTCATTTTGCTAGCTATCGACTCCCTGGCTGGAAAAAGTTTGGATGCCCTGCTGACCTTAAGTCGCACAAGTGGCAATGTTCCCGTCATCGGTATGACCGGTGACACCCAAAAAGTGGAAGCACAATCTTGTTTAAAAGCAGGCATGAGCGACATCATTAGCCTCCCTGCCAATAAGGAAGTTTTGGTTCGCATGATCCGCAAGTGGTGTTCAGAATAATTGCCCGGATCAAGGAATCAAAAAATGGAAGTCACCTATACGAGTTACCTTCAGGTTAACGAGCTCCTAAAACTTCAAAATGAGCTCTCAGACGGGCCCGAACACGATGAGCTTCTTTTCATCATCATTCACCAAGTTTATGAACTTTGGTTCAAACAAATGTTGCACGAGATCGACTATTTAGCGGTCAAACTCGCCCAAGGTGAAACCCCGACTGCACTGCATACGATGAAGCGAATGCGCACCATCTTAAAAACGATGGTGTCTCAAATTGATATCCTTGAAACGATGACGCCTATGAGCTTCGAATCTTTTAGAGATCGATTATCGACCTCCAGCGGCTTTCAATCGGCGCAGTTTCGAGAATTTGAATGTGCTCTGGGCAAGAGAAGTGCAGCGCTTTTAAAGACCCATCCAGAGGGCTCTGAGCAGCGTCGCCGCATTGAAGAGCGCATGGATAAGCCAAGCTTATACGAGACTTTTCTGCAGTATCTGCGCGATAAAGGGCACGGGATCCCAATGCCCGAAAAACCATATCCAAGAGAAGATTCTATTCATCCAGACGAAAAAATCCAGGATGCTTTGCTCGAGGTTTACAAGAATGCTCCGGTGATTACCCTTATTTGTGAACTCATGGTCGACATTGATGAGGGTGTTCAAGAATGGCGCTACCGGCACGTTAAGATGGTCGAGCGTACCATCGGCGCCAAAATAGGTACCGGCGGCTCAGCGGGTGCAGAATACCTGCGTAAAACCCTTTTTACGCCGCTCTTTCCGGATCTTTGGGCTATTCGCAGCCGCTTCTAATTCCTGATTCCCGTCCCCTCCACATTGTTTGACTCCCCCATGGCGCCGAGCTAGCTTGAGCTGCTCTTACAAGGGGGAAAGTATGCTTGATTCAAAGATCATGAGAGCTCTGCTGACACTGTCACTGAGCCTGACAGCCTGTTCCGGCTCCGCTGTACCCGTGGCTCAACCACAAGCCGTACCAAAGGCCTCTGTGGCCTCTGTGGCCCCTGCGGCTACAGAGCCGGTTCCACTGATCGAGGCGGTTCTTGCTAGCGATATCGCAGCAGTAAAATCACTCGTCGAAGCTGGCGCAGATGTAAACGCTGCTGATGAATACGGTTTTCGTGTGCTTGTGAATGCAATGGCCAACTACAATGTCGCGATCGTTGATTTTTTGGTCAAACAAGGAGCCGAAACAGGCTTAGAAAAGCCAAAAAATAATGATGAATCGAAAAGACTTTTTGGTGAAGGACTCGGTCAGAACGAACTTCTTTTGGCGGCCGCTGAATCCGGAGACCTAAAAAGTGTAAAAAGATTGCTGGGCTCAGGAGCAAATATCAATGCGCAAGATGAGGGTGGATTCACCGTTTTGGTCACCGCAATTGCAGGATCGCATACAGAGTTGGTGAAATACCTCGTGAATCAAGGAGCCACGATCGTGGCCAATAGTCCTTAGATTTAGCGCCATCCCGGGTATCGCTTAAGCCTATGGTATCAGGGGATTTGCATTTAATCGGCAAACAGGCGAAGCTAATTCAGAGGCAGGAAATTAGAGACTGTTTCAGCGGGGTAGAGAACGAAATTCCGCTGGCCGTTGATCGGCACTCGAATCGGCGATAGTCGATCTAATGTCTGGCGGAAGTTGCCAAGGGGGAGAAGCAAAAGTTGTTTTCGCATGTTCAAACCAAAGCTACATTTAGCTGGGCAATTAATATTCAAGAGTTCAACTCAAACGAGTTAAGTTTGGTGAAGACTCATGGATAGTATTTCAGCTGAAGAGATCTTTCGGATTACCCAGCAAGTTTGGGCCCCGATGCTAGGATTTGGTTTGATATTGAAAGCTGACCGTGGAGGCGATGATCGTCCACAGGGTCGCGCAACCATTGGTTCCATTTTGCTAGAAGGCACTTGGAAGGGCGGCGTAACGCTAGATTTCGAAAATAGATTGGCTAAAATGTCGGCAGGCCATATTTTCGGAATGGAAACAGACGAAGTTGAAGCTGAAGATGTTCACGATGCGGTTGGCGAACTGGCCAACCAAGTGGGCGGATTGATCAAAGGAAAGCTCGCGCCAAAGAGCCTGCTGAGCCTTCCTACGATCACAGAAGGAATCGAGTTAACGGTGGATATTCCACACTGTCAGCCCATTGGGGCTGCCACAATGGAGTCAGAAGGTGTCTGGTTTCGCGTGGAAGTTTGGAAATATGTACCGGAAGCTTAGAATATAAAATAGCTAATATTTGCTCCGAAGTGACTTTGGAGTTATTTTTATAAGTAATCTAAATGGGGACCTTAAGGCGATTTGGAGCTGTCACATTGGTGATTGACCCAAATCAGGGAAACCAATACCGTTGAGCGGTAGGATTATGAAAGTAAGCAGTTAAGGGCTGAAAACCTTTCGAGACGGATAATTTACATGCGTGCACTGGTAGTTGATGACTCCAAAGCTATTCGCCGTATCATCGGCAAGATTCTCAAAGACCTCGGCTTCGAGGTATTTGAAGCAGGTGATGGCAAACAAGCATTGACAAAGCTTGGCGAAATCGGCGTTCCCGATCTCGCACTCGTCGACTGGAACATGCCCGAAATGAACGGGTACGAATTTCTCTGTAATATTCGAGCAGATTCCAAGTACAATGACCTGAATGTTATGATGGTCACGACGGAGAGTGAAATCTCACAAATGGCAAAAGCCCTAGAGGCCGGCGCCAATGAGTACCTCATGAAGCCGTTTACCAAAGAGATGATCGCTGAAAAGCTGGAGATTCTTGGGCTAACGAGTTGATCTGTGGGCTCTATTCGCGTTCTGATTGTGGACGATGCAGTTGTCGTCCGCAGAATGCTTTCCGATATTATATCGAGTGATCCTCTTCTCACTGTTGTCGGCACCGCCGCTAATGGGAAGATAGCGCTCAAAAAGATACCCACCTTAAAGCCTGACGTTGTCATTTTGGACATGGATATGCCCGAAATGAACGGTCTCGAAACGCTTGAGCGTATTCGTAAGACCCAGGCAAGGCTTCCGGTGATCGCCTTTAGCACCCAGACCATGCGTGGCGCTAAGGTTACCCTAGAAGCACTGAGCAAAGGCGCAACTGATTACGTCACCAAACCATCGAGTCGTACCGGTGGGCGCTCTGCCCTAGAGACCATTCGGGAAGAATTAATCCCGAAAATAAAAATATTTGTACGTCGCACCGGCTCCGCTGCTTTAGTGAAGCAACCCATCCGCTACAAACCGCTGCCTCCTGGTACAAAGGCCGTAGATGCTTCCCGGCGTCGTCCCAAGCCGCTTCCTGTAAGAATTCTTGCGATTGGTACTTCTACGGGTGGCCCAAATGCTTTGACGGAGCTCTTAAAGTGTTTGCCCCGGCCTTTTCCTGTACCGATTTTAATCGTTCAACACATGCCGCCGATCTTTACGAGTATTCTCGCCGAGCGCCTGACCGCCAACACCGGACACCGTTGTTTCGAGTGTGTTTCAGGAACGGTCGTCGAGCCAGGCTGTGTTTGGATCGCACCAGGCAACTTTCATATGGTCGTCACCAAGGCACCAAGCGGCCCAAGGCTCCAGACCCATCAAGGTGATCCTGAAAACTCCTGCCGGCCCGCTGTGGATACACTATTTAGATCCGTAGCAGATGTTTATGGCTCCTCCAGCCTCTCGGTCGTACTGACGGGCATGGGGTCAGACGGATTAAAAGGAAGCCAAAAGATCTACGAAGCCGGTGGTGAAGTACTGGTTCAAGACGAAGCAAGCTCTGTAGTCTGGGGAATGCCCGGGTACATCGCCAATGCTGGAATAGCTCTAAAAATATTACCCATCCCTGCGATAGCCGAAGAGGTTAGAGCGAGAATGGCTGTGCGAAAACGAATATAGACTTGAGAAATTTTTCGGACGTACATGTTCGAGAAAAATTTAGGGAGCCTCACTATGGCACTTCGACAACAAGATTTTGATTTTGTACAAAAGTTGATTCAGGACCGCGCTGCGATCGTCCTCGACAACAACAAACATTACTTTGTCGAGTCTCGGCTGGGCCCTGTCGTTGAAGAGGCAGGCCTGAAAACCATCGAAGAGTTTGTAAAAATGCTCAAGACCAAGGGAACTGAAGTTTGGTTTCAACGGGTCACCGAAGCAATTACGATTCACGAAACCAGTTTCTTTCGCGACATGCACCCGTTCAAAGCGCTTCAAGAACTAATCATTCCGAACGTACTTGAGAACAATCGCGCAGAGAGATCGCTCTCCATGTGGTGCGGGGCTTCGTCATCCGGCCAAGAGCCCTACACGATCTCCATGATTCTCGATCAACACTTTCCTCAACTACGAAGCTGGAAAGTAAATTTTGTGGCCACCGATATTTCCAACAAGATCTTAGATAAGGCGAGACAGGGTCGATACAGCCAGCTTGAGATCAACCGTGGACTACCGGCGCCACTGCTGCTGAAATATTTTCAAAAAGATGGTCTCGAATGGCAGATGAAACCTGAGTTTCGCAACTTGATTCAGTTCAAACAGCTCAACTTAGTCGCCAACTGGCCTCCAATGCCCAAAATGGACATTATTTTCCTACGAAACGTACTTATCTACTTCGATGTTCCGACCAAACGGCGGATACTTGGTAAGATCAAAGAGCTGATGAAGCCCAATGGCTTTTTGTTTCTTGGAGCAGCAGAAATGCCGATGAGCGTAGACCGCTCATTTGAGCGTGTGAACGCTGCTCGAGCTGGCTGTTATCGCATCAAAGATTGATTGAATCTCTTGCATGCGTCATGATGGATATAGAGTGTAATTACTACGAGGCCTTTAGGTAAAAATGGTAACAATTCCAGACAACGAAACCCTCATTGGGGTCTTTCATAATATCACGAGCACCATGCTGAGTTTAGACTCGCAAAGTTGCAGCGCTACGCAAACGAACGAGCAGAAAAAGGATCTCCTTTATTGCACGGGAGTACTTGCGATGCCTGGGCCTACTCCCATCACAGTGGCAGTATCCTCGGATCTTCAGGGTTGCACCCAGCTGGCATCAGCGCTCTTCGCGCTTGAGCCAACGGATGTTGAAATCGATATGATCGGCGATACCATGGCTGAGTTATCCAACATGTTTGCGGGTCAACTTAAAGGGTTCCTCAACCTGAGCCAGAACCTCGGCCTACCGAAAGTACTTACTAAAGGTGAATTCAGCGACTCTATAGATGACGATCGATGGCGGCATATGCCCGTTCAGCTCGGCTCATCAAAGCTGCTTTTAAGCCTCACAACCGAGGCCACAATCGTCGGTAACTACCTAGCTTAGACTTCAAGTTCTACGGGGATTCATCCCCGCTTTCATTTTATTTTACCCAGTAAATTTCAGACAAACTACTGCGTGTAGGTTAAGATACTCACAAGGTATACCTGTGGACTATCATGCCTAAGCGTCTGAAAATTGATTGTGCGGGACAGTTATAAAACGGGAATGTGCGGCTTAAGAACGCAGAACAAAACAGCCTGAGCGCTCTACATCGAGCTTCTCGAACTTGTTTTCACGGGTCATTGGAATTTCGGCCATTCCCATGAACAAGAAACCATCAGGACGAAGTGTATCGGCAACTTTACCCAACACGGTTCGCTTGGTGTCTGGCTGAAAGTACACGAGTACGTTTCTTAGAAAAATAATGTCCATTTTCGGCAATGGAGGCCAGTTTGAAACCAGATTGAATTCTCTAAATTCAATAAGGCTGCGAATCGCTGGTTTAACTTGCCACTCTAGACCCTGCTTCTGAAAGTATTTAAGAAGCATAGGTGCGGGCAATCCGCGGTTCATTTCGAGCTGAGTATACTTTCCTGAGCGCGCACGCTCGAGAACTTTTGAAGACATGTCAGTCGCAATAAAACGAATCGTCCAGCCTTTTAACTGCGGAAAGTTTTCCTGCAACATCATCACGATGCTGTAGGGCTCTTGTCCAGTCGAACAACCACCTGACCAAATATTTAAAGTTCGCTCTACACCGCGTTTCTCGATGATGCGCGGGATGACTTCTTGCTTAAGTGCCTTAAAAGCACGGTTATCGCGGAAAAACCCGGTTTCCGGCGTAGCGATCTCTTCAATTAGTTTCGTCGCGAGTGAGCCACTGGGGTTCTTCAAAATATCGCGAGCAAGCGTACTGGTATCCATGCCCCCGTTATCTTTTGCCAGAGGGCCCATCTTTTGTTCGACCATTGCTATTTTGCTGGAATCTAAAACGATACCTGACCGATCAAGTACCAGCTTGCGTATTTGGTCAAAATCAGCTTGTAAAATCGGCATTGGAAAACCCAACCCTAAACATCTCAAAATATCATAGTTATCGAAACAACCGGGCACCGATCCCTTATGGACCGAGACATATGAGAAATATCGAAAAGCCTACTTGCAGGCAATGCCCGTGCCCATTTCGTTGCAAGAAGCTGAGTCCTAAATCGTAGCAAACAGCGTTGTACCGGGCTATTCGACGGTCACACTTTTCGCAAGATTTCTTGGTTGATCGATGTCCGTCCCACGTAGATCCGCCACATGGTACGCCAAAAGCTGCAAAGGGATGGTTGCAAGCAAGGGTACTAAAAGTCCCTCAGAGGCCGGTATATAGAGCACCTCGTCAGCTACAGAGCGAATATGCTCGTCACCGTCTGTTGCCACAGCAATGACAAACCCCTCTCGTGCCCGAACCTCTTGAATATTGGAAATCACCTTCTCGTAGAGAGATCCTCGTGGACAAATCGCGACGATCGGAACTCCTTTTTCGATCAAAGCGATCGGCCCATGTTTCATTTCACCTGCCGCATAACCCTCTGCATGCTGGTAAGAGATCTCTTTGAGCTTCAAGGCGCCTTCTAAAGCAACTGGAAAACCGTATCCCCGGCCCAAATATAGCGATGAATGAGCCGCCACCATCTTGTGCGCAACGGCAAGAATCTCATTTTCTTGCTTGAGGATTTGCTCAATCAGTAACGGAACTGTTCGTAATTGCTTAAGAACTTCCCCCGCTCGCTCTTTACTCAGGTTGCGCTTACGACCCAAGCCAACTGCAAAAAGTATCAGCACCGCCACTTGCGTTAGAAACGCCTTGGTCGATGCGACACCGATTTCGGGTCCAGCGTGCGTATACAGAACAAAGTCGGATTCCCGTGCGATCGAGGAGTCTAAAACATTCACGATAGACAAGACGGGTGATCCCAGACGTTTGGCCTCACGAATCGCAGCCAAGGTGTCGGCAGTTTCCCCCGACTGACTTACAGCTATCAAAAGAGTCTTCTCATCCAAAAGAGGGTGGCGGTAGCGCAACTCGCTGGCGAGTTCGACCTCACAACCAATTCGGGCCATTTCTTCCAGTGCCATGCGCGCCACCAAGCAAGAGTGCCAGCTCGTTCCACAAGCTGTTAACATCACCCGTTCACACTTAGCCGCCCGCTCAAGTAAAGCGGGGTCCAAAATCACATCGCAATCATCATCGTTGATTCGGCCTCTAAGTGTGTCACCAAGCGCCCGCGGCTGCTCAAAGATCTCTTTGTGCATAAAGTGCTTATGGCCAGCTTTTTCCGCCATCACAGGAGACCACTCAATGCGTCGCGGCGCCCTATCGATTGCAGCGCCCTGCATACTCATCAGGCGAATACCGCTTTTTTCAACGATGGCCATTTCGCCTTCTTCCATGATCAAAACATCACGGGTGTAGGGCAAAAGCGCGGGGATATCTGAGGCAAGCATGCCGCCTTCCTCAAGCACACCCAAAATCAAAGGCGATGCGTTCTTCGCCACGACGATTTTATCTGGCTCCCGCTCACTCATCACCGCAATGGCATATGCACCTTCGACGCGGTTAAGACCTTCGCGAACTCGCTCTTCCAGGCTGGGCGCGTCAGACAAAGCAATAACGTGGCTGATCAACTCTGTATCTGTCTCACTTTGAAACTCTCGGCCGCTCTTAGCCATCTCGGCTTTGAGTTCGAGGAAGTTTTCAATAATCCCATTGTGGACCACCACCACGTCATCCACGAGGTGTGGGTGAGCATTCTCATCCGAAGGACGGCCGTGCGTTGCCCAGCGTGTATGGCCAATGGCTGACTCAGCCACCAGAGGTTCTTCTTTAAGAGCCTTTGCCAGCTCTAAAAGTTTACCTTTGCGCCGACGGACCGTCATTTTACCATCTTCTATTGCAGCGATACCTGCAGAATCATAGCCGCGGTATTCAAGCCGTCGCAGCCCATCGAGAACATAATCTGCTGCTTCTGGAGAGCCTACATATCCAACAATACCACACATCTATTTATTGCCTTTCAAGCGAGCTGCCTTTGCCTGCTCGTTTCGTTCCTTGAGCAGGGCTGCGTAGTCTTCCCTATTAACTTGTTTGCTGCGCCCAAATGCCAGTGCATCTGCAGGGACCACTTTCGTAATCGTCGAACCGGCCGCCACATAAGCACCATTACCTAATTCAAGAGGTGCCACGAGTGTACTGTTAGAGCCGATAAAGACATCACTGCCCAATACGGTTTGGTGCTTATTATGCCCATCGTAGTTGCAAGTTATCGTTCCTGCGCCCACGTTGGACCTTGGACCGATGGTTGCGTCCCCCACATAAGATAAGTGATTGAGCTTGGCACCTTTACCGATTTGGCTCTTCTTCACTTCCACAAAATTACCGACCTTTACTTCATCAGCGAGCGCGGCTTGAGGGCGGAGTCTTGCAAAGGGTCCTATCTGCGCGTCTTTACCGACTTTGGCCTGCTCTAAATGTGAGAAGGAATGAACCATTGTTCCAGACCCGATTTGAGTATCCTTCACAAAGCAGGGGCCATGAATCACAACACCCTTGGCGATTTTCGTTTGCCCCCAAAGCTGAACGCCAACCCCAATGGTTACATCTTGAGCAAGCTTTACATCGCTACCGATAAAAGTTCCCGCGGGATCAAGGAAGGTGACCCCTTTATCCTGCCAGAAGCGAATCAAACGGGTGCGTAGGGTGGCTTCAACGAAAGCGAGCTGCTCACGGTTATTCACACCGGCGCACTCACTTGGGTCAGCCGCCACCACTGCAACTGCCTGGTCTTGGCTTCCCGCCTGCTCAACCACATCCGTGAGGTAGAACTCACCTTGGGCATTATCCGAACGCAGGGCTAAAACCGCTGGCCGTAGAAGTGCTGTGTGAAAAAGGTAAACACCGGAATTGATCTCCGAAATTTCCTTTTCGCCCTTACTCGCGTCTTTTTGTTCAACGATTCGGAGTAGCTTTTTGCCGTCTCGGATGATGCGTCCGTAACCGGTGGGGTCATCAACGAAAGTGGTTAATACAGCCACAGCTTTGTTGGCCCCACTTTTCTGAAGACGGCTGACCGTCTTTTTTTGTAAGAGCGGAACGTCACCGGCCAAGACCAATACATGCCCTTTGAAATCCGGAATAGCTTCAAGGCCCACACGCGCGGCGTCGCCAGTTCCACGCGCAACTTCTTGAACAGCGAAGACAAGAGGTGCGTCTGGAAAAGTCGCCGTTAATAAGTCGCGGGTGCGTTTACTCTCGGGGCCGATCACAACCACGGTGGGCGAAGCACCAGAGGCCAGCGCCAAGCGAACGACATGGACAATCAAAGGAAGTTCACAAGCTGGGTGTAAGACCTTGGGCAAGGCTGAGCGCATCCGCGTTCCTTGCCCCGCTGCGAGAATGATAGCTGCTGTGTTTTGGCTCATGAGTGCGAAGTACCGATGGCGTTTAAGCGTGTCAAGCGGCCCTTTCAGGGTTATAACCCTCATCGATGACTGAAGATTCCCAAAAACCAACCCGCCGGAGAATGCCCCTTAGCCCATTACGCGAGGGGACTCACTCACTGAGCCAAGATGAAGGCCGTTATTTGCTTAAAGCGCTGCGCCTTGGCGATGGTGAAAAGCTTGAAGTTTTTGATGGCGATGGCTTTTACGCCCTTGCCACTTTGCTCGGCGTAGAGGCCGGGGACGCTTATTTGGAGGTCTCAAAACCTCAAGAGGCCCCGCGGCCGGAGCTTGAGCTCTATGTGGCCTCCGCGACGCCGAAAGGCGACCGCGCTGATTGGTTGGTCGAGAAAGTCACTGAGCTGGGAGCCTCTGGCCTGATTTGGCTTAAAACCGAGCGCAGTGTCGTCATCCCTAAGCCCGGTTCCAAAAAGTTTGAGAGGTGGGCAAGACTTTCCGACGCAGCAGCTCGGCAATCGCGCCGGATGCGGGTTCCCACACTCGAGGGACCGCTCACCCTTGAAGAGCTTAAAACATTCGAATTCGACCACCGTTTCGTCGCTTCACCGATCAAAGAGAGCGATACGCCGCTGCCAAGCCCTCTCAAAGGGAAGGTTTTAATCGCGATTGGTCCAGAAGGCGGATTTACTGACCATGAATTGGAGCAATTCAAAAACTCGGGGTACAATTTGTTGTGGTTGAACCCTCACGTATTACGAACCGAAACCGCAGCCATCGCAGCCGCGGCCGTGCTTACCGCTCGCCTTTAATCCAGGCCGAGGCAAGAGTTTGTCCGAATTGCGAAAAACCAACTTCACTTGGCTTATTTCGCTGCCAACAATGTCACAAACTCCTCAATCCCTTCATGACTCCACCTAAAAACGCTCATGAGGCTGCCCTCTTTCTAAACCCCGCAGGTAGTTTTCGGGTACTCTTCGCTTATTGTCTAGACGGTTTTATCTCACTTGCCGCCGTCTTTGTTTTAAGCCTCACCTTCTCCGCCAGTTTGGGCGTGAAACTTCACAAAGGGGCTCACGCCGTTGACGCTGTATTGCTTTCACTCGCCGGGCACCTCGAGGCCATCGCTCCAGCTCTTGTCTTCGTCTTTGGCGCTTATACCGCTTACCAATGCACTGCACTGGCGAGGTCGGGCTTTACTCCTGGTCGTTGGGTTGCGGGATTGGTGCTGGTTCACCGCAAGGGCGTAGAGCTCAGCCGAAGCCGCCTCATCTTTCGAACTCTGCTCTCACTCGTGTCGTGGTTAAGCTTTGGCGCTGGGTATTTTTTGCCGATTCTCGACCCTTACCACCGCACGTTTCACGACGTGTGCTGCCAAACGGTCTTGGTTAAACGAAAGCTTAGCGCCTCTGAACCGTTGAATTAATCAGGAAAGCGTAGAAATAGCCGTCGGAACTGGAGACATAAAGATGACGGTCTTCAACGGAAACAATGGGGTCTGACTCGATTTTATCACCGGTCCGAAAACGCCAATGCAAATCACCGGTCTTCTTATTCAAAGCATAAACAGTTCCGTCGCCGGCTCCGCCTGCAATGAAGACCAGGTTCTTGAAAACCGCTGGGACGGAAATAGCGGGTCCCCGTGTCGCAAAGCTCCACCGTGCTCCTCCACTCTTGGCATCCAAGGCGTAGAGGCGCCGGTCGTTTGAACCAACGTAGGCCGAGCCCTCATCAAGGCATACCGACGAGTTTACCCAATCCCGAGTCGGCACTTTCCAGCGCACGGTGGGTTGTTTCGGGTTTTCAATATTGATGGCGTAAACGTTGCCATCATTGCTCCCGAAGTAAACGGTTGAGTTGGCTACTGTTGGAGACGAAGTAATAGGAGCTTCCGTTTTATACCGCCAGAGCATCTGCCCGGTCGCGGCGTCGAGAGCGTAAAGTCGGTAATCCAAGTTGCCTACAAAAATAACCCCGTCCTGAATAGCTGCGGACGAGTAAGAAAAGCCTCCAACATCCGTTGGACCCTGGTTTTGAACTTGAGGCGCCGCAGCTTCATTTGGTGCCTTTGTTGCGGCTGATTTCGGATCCTCGTTTACGATTTCAAACTCAGAGGGCTTCTTCGTATTTGCCTGGTTCTCTGGGAAGGTCCAAACCGCTTTACCTGTTTTCGCATCAAGTGCGTAAAAGTGGCCATCGTAGCTGCCCACGTACACCACACCATTTTCAACAATCGGATCAGCTTTTACCCGATCGCGCGTTTGAAAGCTCCAAAGCTCCTTGCAGTGATTATCCATGGCATAGATGAGATAATTCGTGCTGCCAAAGAAGATACGCTCACCATCCGTTGCTGGACGGCTAATCACCTCACCTGCCTTGTCGAACGAGCAACGCTGTGAGCCCTGGCGCGTTAAAATACGAACGCCCTGGCTTGTGCCAACGGCGATAAAAGCATCGGTAACCAAAGGTGTCGAAAGACTTGGTGCGCCTAAGTCAAACTTCCATTCCAACTGAACCGGCTCAATACAGCCAACCAGAACTAAAAACATTGAGATCGTGGCGAAAATTCGCATTCGAGGCGTCCCCATATCGTACGTTGTCTTGATGATGCAGATTAGGCGGTTGTGCTCTTTATTTCAAATCCTTCGAGCGACTTGGCCAAAAAGATGAGCCCAAGTATAGTAAGGCATGAGTCAATCGAGCGAAATCGACAATACAGCCGGGCAATATCTCGAATTTATGATCCATGGATTCATGAATGGTTTAATCACCCTTCAAGAACTCGAGGGCATCAGTGACGAGGAGATGGAAACCATCTACGCCCTTGGTTACAACTTCTTCACCTACGGTAAATACGATGCTGCTAAAGACATCTTCACCGGCCTAACGGCTTATGCGCCCTACACTGCCCACTATTGGCGAGCCCTCGGTGCAGTCAATCAACAGCTCAAAGAGTACCCTGAAGCCGTCGCGGCCTACGATATGGCGATTGCCAACGATGATATGGATGTTGTGAGCTACGTGTATCGAGGAGAATCTCAAATACTCTCAAGAAATGTTCCAGCCGGGCTCGAAGATCTCCAAGCAGTCCTTCAAATCGGCTCAAACATGCCAAACTTTGCCCCATGGGTTCAAAGAGCGGAACTTCTTTTAAGCTTACATATGCGCGCGCCTGAATAGGCCGGCAGCTCTTAGGCGTTTTTACCCATCGTAAATCCCTGGATTTTCGTATCCCAATCATGGGCACTCATCCCGAGGCTGCGAACAGCCTCGCGCTGGGTTGGATTCAAATTTACAAACGCTGTGGCCATCGCGACAGGCCACTTGGCCGCTGGTGTTTCCCGGGTGTCCCAAAGCTGCTGAGTCCAACCTAAGTTTCGAAGCAATGCCGATTCTGCACGGCTAAGCTCTTTCCAGTTCGACTGAAAAATAGCCACCAACATACGAATTTGTGATGGGTCTTTGACCAGTGTTCGGCCCGTGTAACGTTCGGTTAGGGCCTCGTTCATACCGGGTGCACTCTCTGGTGTATCCACAGCCGCACGCTCTTTAACGGGCCGAGTTGATGCCGCGCCTAAATCGCGCTCAAACGTTCGCGGGATTCCCCAACCGTCGACTTGGCCTTGAGCTGCTGGTTTTTGACCCTGAGCAGATGGCTTTGCACCTTGCGCCTGGCCTCCCATTAATTGCTGGGCCACTTGAGTTGCCACCTCTGAGGCGACCTGATTTGCGATGGTTTGAGCGACCTTCCCAGCCTTATCGGCCGTCATCGGTCCTCCGCCCATTTGAGCTAAAGCACTTGCGACTTGAGATTGAATATCACCGCCGGCACCTTGTGAAGTTTGAGCCTGGGCAGCTTGTCGTAAACCTTGCTGAGGCGTGGATGCCAAACCTGGGCGACCATCGGTGCCGGTTGCCTGCAGAAAAGCTTGAGTTGCAGTGGTTGCCCGCGACGATGCCGGAGAAAAGTACTTCGGCTGACGGCCCCGGGTGCGCGCTGCCGCTGTTTTTGCACGGCGACGGGCCGGAGGCATCCGCTTCCCACGCAGTTCACGGGCGCGTTGACGCTGGAACTTCTTAACCTGATCTAACTTTTGCTTCACCGACTCTCGGCGCTCCATCACAAACTTTTGCTCTTCGGCCGATAAAACCGAAGCTTCAAGCGGCGGCGCCTCTTTGAGGTTTTGAAGCTTGTTAACGTCTTCAATAAAGCGAGCGGTCTTTAACTTCTTTTCAGCTTGTTCGTAGGAGCGTTGAACTTGCGTATAAAACTGAATGATCCGGCCCCGGTTTTGAGAGCGAACCTTTTGCGCTTCATCATCGTCCAAGCCTTCTGTGGAAGTCAGCTTTGGCGGCGTAGGCAAGGTCGATGTACGTGTCTTACCTTTAAGGAGGCTATTGGCGTCGACGCTTTTGGCGCCCCCTGTCTTAGCCTGGCTTGCCATCTTCGTAAGCAAGCTTGCAACTTTACCCGCACGCTTCGGAAATGAATTCGACTGTAAAGCCATCAATGACTGATCGGTGAGCGCGCGAAATTCATTCGCGTTGCCGCTGCCTATCGTTGCGAAAAAGCGACCTTTGTTCTGTGTAGATTGCGCTTGAAACTTTGGATCCGCTGCAAGCTTCTCAAAGCCTTGTTTTACTTCAGCATCGCCGCCGCTTTTCGCTAAAAGCTCTGTGGCGCGGCCCTTGGCAAATGACGGCATTTTTTGCACATCTGCTTTGCTTGCGAAGCTATCAACCTGGTTCATTGCGTTGGTGTCACTTGGCTGGCGCTCAACCATGTTCATGGCCGCTTTTTGGGCGCCTTTTGGCATCGAAGCTTGGCTCAATGAGTTGAGCATATCAGATGCATGCTTAACGCTTCCGAGCTTGAAATCCGTACCGCCCTTTTTCGCCTGGTCGAGACCAAATCGCATAAATCTCTGCTTGGTCTCCCCATCGGTTTTCGGGGAAGTCATAAATCGCTTCGATAAAAGCTCCGCAGCTGGTTTCTCAAGGCTTGGGTTTTCAATGATCGATTGCTGTAAGGTTCCAAGCTGCTGAGAGTCTTTCACAGACTGCTCAAATGCTGGCTGAGATGATATCCGATTCATGGCTTGGGCACTCTTGGCGCCCTTTTGCGGGTCTTTGACCATCGCCTCTTGAAACATGCGCTTTTGAGCGTCGCTCAGCTTCCCTTGCAGCTTGGAGTTGTCACCCCAACTTTGCAAAGCATCGCCAGCTTCCTGCCCGGCGCTTCCGCCTAAGATATCCTGAATTTTTTGCTGAAGTCGCGGCCCTTTGGTGAAGCTTTCCTTTTGCACCACGGACGACTTCATAGAAGATTTTCGTTCCGCTATTTTTTTCTCAGCGGCACGCCGTGCGGCATCCGCCGAATCATCTTTTCCGACATCTTTCTGAGTGCGCATCTGCGCATCTGAAATCATGCCTTGAATTTGCATATCGATTTTTTCGACTGCCATGGCGTCCTCAACTCAAAAAAAGGGCGGGCTTGGCGCCCGCCCAATCAGTCTATCATACTAGACATCAACCGCCCATCTTACGAATGATGGCCATTGCTGTGTCATGCAGTGCTTTCGAGATATTACTCATCATCTGCAAAGTCTGCTGCTGCTTTTGAAGCATGTTCTGAAGATCTACGTTTGCAAGCTGAGCATCGTCGCCCACACTGTTTAACTTATCTTCCCAAGTTTGGATTTCATCCTCGAGCTTACCGATGGTATCGACGCCGCCAGCTGAAAGGCTAGAAGACATTCCCATCATCATCTTGGCGTGAGCGTCACTGCCTTCAGTGGCGGTAGCTGGGTCGTAAGCTACAACATCACCGCTTAGGCCATGTGTGCTCATTGCATCATCACCCGTTACGCCGCTTGAAATCGCACCTTCACGCGCAGACGTTAGCTCTTTGCGCATATCGCTCAAGTGGTCACGAATCATTTCTTTTTGCTTGTTAAAGTCTTTAACTTTCTCAGCATACATACGCAGGTCTTCAGTGTTTTGCGTATAAGCTTCGCGCAACACTTGCTGAACCAGCGCGTTCACATCTTGGTAATGAATCGTTGGGCCTGCCTGAAGAAATTCTGCAAACTGTCCCTGTAACTCGCTGGTAGAAGAACCGTTCATACTCGCGCCAATTGCACTGAGTTGGCCAAGCTGGCTGCTGCTTAGCTGGGAAACAATGGTGCTGTTTCCAACCTCGAGCCCGAGGCTACTAAGAATTTGATTCACAGCATTGTTGGCTGCTTGCCCACCTGCCTCAAATCCGTCTGTTGGTAGCTGCGCCTGAGCCGCTGCAGGAGTGGCTGCCGGCTGAGCTGCCGTTGGGATTTGAGGGATACTGAGGCCTGGATTATTTCCAATAGGTGATGTCATGTTGAGACTCCAAAAAAATAAGTGTTTAAAATGTATCGATTCAAAAGGGTGAAGGCCGCTGAATGTTGGTCAGCCTTCACCCGTCATGTATTAACGTGTTGCTTTAGGTTCGCCAGTTCCTGGCATCGGTAAGCCTGATGCGGGAGCTGTTTTAGCGCCGCCCGTGTACATATTCTGGGTGCTGGAAGCATCGCCCATATCTGAGAGCATTAACGCAAACGTGCGAATCGCTGCCTTAAGCTCCGGGTTGTTAACGTCTTCAACTGGAACTTGGCGCTCAATCTTTTTGATTTCGAGCTTACGGCCCGCGCGTGACGAGCTCTTTTCACTCGTTCCCTCAGAAACTTCGTCTGCCGCCTTATCAAGTGCAGAGACCGAATCCTTGAGCCGGTCCATCTCTTGGCGCATCGCTTCAGCATCTTCCGATGCCGCCGTGCCTTTTTGACTTTCTAGCCCTTGAACCTTTTGCTGCGCCTGCGCCACATCTTGAAAGAGTTTTTCGATTTGGTCGTTGAGGCCATCGATTTGACCCTGCAAATCACCCACATTGCTCTGCCAAGCGCTCAAGGCCGCTGAGTAATCTTCGTCTTTATCGAAGTTCTCGCGGTTGGGTCGCTGAGCATTTAAAGACTTTTTAGCTTCCTTGAGGCCCTTTACGGATTCACTAAGCTGCTGAGCTTGAGCAACAATCGCCATAATCTCCGCAAGGACATTGGTAATTTGCTCATTAAGAGAAGCGGTCTTGGAAGTAGCTACGGAAGAAACGGCAGGGGGCATTTGACCCACGTTTCCAGAGGAAGGGATAGACATGGAAGACTCCAAAAATTTTAAGTTAAAACTATCGGCTCTTTACGAGCCATAAATCATCGATTCGTCGGGAAGAACTCACATCAGCGTTTAAAAACGAAAGTTCGCTGCAGGTTCAATTGCTGGTCAATTCCCTTATTCATCTTTTGCGCTTGGCCCACTGATTGGTTACCTTTTTCAGTGACTTTTCGCAGTCCAGCCAAAAGTTCCTCTCGATTGATCGTTCCGGCGTCGATTTTGACCTGTTCTGACTGCCCAGCAACCATCAAGCCGACAGCCATGGCACGTTCGGCCACTGACATATCCTCGTTAAACTCCACCCCAAAAAGATTTTTTAAGCTCTCTGAAACGGAGTTCATATCCGGCTGAGGCTCAGGCTCACGCTCTTTAAGTGCCTGTAAACGGGCTAAATCTTTTTCAGTGGGCATAAATGCCCCTTCGACAAAAGCCTCTCCCAAACCCAAACCATCTTTTAAGTCTGCAATGGCACTCTCCAATTGAGGTCCGGCCGAGCTGAGTGTTTGCTGAGCATTATCAAGGCCTTGCTGACTCCAGGCGTCAGGATCGAGTTCGTCATCTGGCAATGGAATGGGCGCCTGGGACGAATCCCCAACATCGAACCCTCCGCGGCCTCTCTTCGATTTGTGAAAGCCTGCCTGCTGAGCAAGCCTTGCCGCATCTTGGGGGCTTACCTTCTTCGCATCTTTTTTCTGAACTTGAGCTTGGGTCTTTTGCTCGGTGGCTGGAACCTGAATTGGGCCTGCTTTGCCTGAGCGAATATCTCCGGGACCTGCCATAACACACTCCTTAACGCGTGTTCATTCTACCGGATTAAGCTTCACTTAGGTTAAAGCAAAATCCAAAAAGAATCATTCCACCTCAATTCCGCGCACTTCCAAGAGCATACGCGAACGATTGACCCACTGGGCATAGTAAGGCTGGGCCTGGCCCACCTCGATGGCTACCTTAAGATCTTCAAGACCTTCATCCGTGAGACCTGCACTGATTTTAGACTCACCTCGGTAGGTGTAGCTGATGACATCCCCCGTGTTCGTCGTCAGTGCCATGTCGTAAGCCGCAATGGCTTCCTTATAGTTTTTCAGAGCTTGGTTCGCCGCACCCGCAGCTCGCCAGTAACGGCTCACAAACGGCTTATAAAGCGTTAAAACACTGAAAACATTTAAGGATGGCTGATACTTACCGAAGTTGTAGAGATAGTGGCCCATGAGAAAAACCGTTTCGATTTCCTCATCATCGAGGCCCAGCAGATCCGAGACGGTAATGTCTCCGCGCATAAACGAATTAGCGACAAACTCCACAAGGGCAGCAAACGTTGCTTCAACACTATCATTGGCCATAACCGGGTCACATTAACATGGCCCCCACGTCAGATCCAATTGCCGCAAAGCATCATTTACTTTTATTATCAAAGGCTTAGAAGATTTGGTGGGAAAAGGCGTTTATTCGATACGTACGGCGCCCGGATAAGTAATACCCAAAAAGTGGATGTTATCACTGGCCACTGTCGGATGGGTGTCGAAAATGCGGACCCGAGCCGGCCTCGGTTCGCCGTCGTCGTTTACACTGTAACCTTGCCCATTGAAGAGCACTTTGGCGGGAGCATCGGTCACCTCCACCACGGTATTGGCGCGCGTTGAAAGCTGTCGATCGCCAACTTTACCCTGATAGATTATCGAATCTGAATTTCTCGTGAACACGCCGTCTTCGTCGTAATCAACAAACGCCAAAAGCCCAGCGTTGCTAAACGTAACGGTTACAGTCACACCATTTTTAACAGCCTTACTGCGGGCCACCACCAAGGTATGAAACACTTCTCGCGTAAGCTCATTAAGTTTTTGACTCCGTAGCCATTTGCGAAAATCACCAGCCGAGATAGTTGCCAAGATACCAATGATACCCACGATGACCATCAACTCAGTGAGCGTAAAACCTCGCTCTGCCCTTCGCATCCCTCGGCTCATAACGGTACCTCACGCCAGCGTAGAATTTTAATCAACCCTGCGCGGCCAGTTCCTTGGTGAACAAGTGTTGGCGGAGGAGTTTCAGACTCAGAAAAGCGCTGATAAAAAATATTCGCCTCATCCGTGCCTTGCGGCAAAGCATCTCGGGCCCATGCTTCCTGGGCAATACCTTGAACCATCATCGCTTTTCTAATCTTCACCGACTCACGCTCAAACACAGAACCGGATGTCCAACAAGACTCACCGGCTTTGAGGTTAAGCTCCGAAGAGTTTCGAATCGCCACGCAGTATATCTTTGAATCACCGCCCGCGATATTAACCGTTGGATCCACAGACTCGATCTTGCCCGCCAAAGAGGCAAAGTAAATCAGTTCATTGTCAACGATAAGAGGATCTGACCAGTACCGGTCTCCGCTGTCGCCTTCTTCACTTGCATTCGTCACGGGCTGAAGTGGCCACTCGGAGTTTTTAAAGCCATCGCCCATGACCCATTCGAAGTTGCCCGTGTTGCCGAAACGCATATCTGTTGCGTTCTTGGCTTTCGAAAGATCTGTTTCTGCAGCGCAAACCCCAGGAGGCTCTTCATCTTGAACCGCGTAAAACCGGTAGCGCACATCATTGGGTGCTCTATCGTCTCCACCGGTACCAAAGAAAACGTTGGGTTGCCCTGTTTCAATCATCGCAACTTGCGGCCGAGTGATAATCGGTGCCCAGTTACGCAGACCATCTCCATCATAATCACCGGCATCGAAGAATACGCAGCGCTTCCATTGATCGATATTGCCACGGCTGTTCACGTCCATCACAATCTTCCAAACCCTGCCCTCTAGATCGCCAATATAAAGCCGGTCCACATAGCCATAACCAGGCTTGTCCTCAGTACTCAGATCCACAAGCATCGGTGAGGCCGTCAAAGCGTTTTCAATATTGATCGTTGGAATCTCAGCCGAGCCCTCACCAAGAGCAGGCGCCTCTTCTTTAAGAGTCCAGTCTTTTAACTTTTCGCCCGTGTAAGCATCCAGTGCGTAAACGGTACGGCCAACATTGCTGTTTTTAAGATTGCTGTAACCGCTGGCAAAGAACACAACCCATTCTGCCTTGTTGTTTAATAGCACTCGGCCAATCGCGGGTTCACTCCACGTTTCACCCATGGCCGCATCCGGAACAGAGCTTGCACAGTCTTCTGCCACCGGCCGACAAAAACTTCCGCCCTCAAGATAGGTGCTTGAGTTTGAAGCATAACTGCAACACTTCAACTCCTTACCAACTCCGCATTCGGGCCATTCCATATTCGTCGGGTCTGCAACAACTTTCGTCACTGTCTGACAAACTTGAGGCTGGCAAATCTCCAAACACTCTGAGGAAAGGTTTGCCGCTTCCAAGCTACCTATATTTAAGTCCTTGGTCGTAATGACAATCTGTTCAACCTCTAGCTTGTCGCTCAGGCTCCAGATCGTTAAATCGTGATTCCCTGATCCCAATACCGGTTGAACCAAACTTTTGACCCACTTCCAGTCGGTGCCACTTCCAGCAGTCACTTTAATTGTTTCATCCACGCGAGCATAAGATTCATCGTTATTAATGGAATACCAAAGCAAGTTGGCGCCGGTATCTTCTGTATTTCGAACACGCATAAAGACGAAGAACTTATCCTTCGCTGCTTCAAGGTTAAACTTGTATTGAGCCAGCGGGCAGCCACTTGCGTAAACGCCCTGCAAGCTTTGGCTCGAAGAGGGCGTGGGGCAGCTCTGCGACCCAGCATCCACCGTCAGCCGAGAATTGTTACCGCTGATCGCAGTCATATCCACAAGTACATCGGCGTATGCTGCGTCTAGAACCACCATCTCGCCGTAAGTTTCGCTGTCTTGTTGCGCATAAACGCGTCCGTCTTGAGAGCATCCGTCATCGCATGCGCCGGGTTGACACTCTTCTGTTTCGTATTGTGGATTACCTGAGCAAACGTCACCTTCATTGTCTGTCGTATCGCTGTATTCCCATAATGGTATCGGGTCAGTTCCAGGATCGGTAATATCTAATGCAAAATAATAGTTGAACCCGTCGCCACCAACGCCCTTGGCTTGACCGGCTAACAACACGGTTCGCCACTTCCCCAAAGATTCCTGGTAGACATCCTGAATCACAATCGGTCCATCCATGATGTAATCGGCACGGTAGTTGTTTGAATCGTCTCTGAGATCTTTAAGCTTGCTCAGCAAGTTGTTTGGAATGAACATCCATTTCTCATGACCTGTATCTGCATCGAAAGCATGCAGTCCGCCGCCATTGGAACCGATGTAAACCACACCATTTCGGCTTACCTCGGCTTCTTGAAAGGCCTCGTAGTTATTCACCGAATATGCGCCATACTCAGCCGGGCCGGTCGGCGCCCCAACATACACGGGCGAGGAGTGCCCCACGTCATAAAACTTCCAGCCATCTGGGTGGTCGAGGCCATCGCGAACAAATTGAAAAAGCGAGACCGCATCGTCGTTCTCAGTGAATCCCAACATATTGGCAAGATCTGGGGTCCCTTCCGACAACTCGACCAAAGATCCAACATCGCCCGAGTCATTAACCTCATAGGTTAGAATTCTTCTGCTTGTGCTTGCTCGGTCTTTCAACAAAGCTCCAGCCTCCCACATCAAAGACAAATGAGGGTTCGGTCCGGGGTTCACACCACTTTGAGCCTGACCCACTCCAACATCGGTTAAATCATACGCTCGTAAAAAGCCTTCGTTACCGGGGTATCGAAAAGATGCAGAATAAATAATACGCTCGTCTGTGCCGAGTTTTTGAGAGAGCCCAGATCTTGAATAATACTCCGCGCCAATGCCATTGACCGCTATTTGAATCCCACTGAATTTGGGGACGACTTTAGCGACCTTATCCGTTTGATTCAGAGCTGCGTTTTCCGCGTCACCCACCGTCGCAACCGCTTGGGCTTTAGAAACAATCGCCCATCGCAGATCCGTACCGAAGGTTGTAAAAATGTGAGGATTGGGGCCGGTACCACCTACTGAGGGCGGTAATTCATCGAGGGGCAATAAGTCCCAATCTTGGCCGTTGTTACTTAAGTAAAACTCAACGTCCATCGTCGTGTCGTCATAGTCCTCAGCAATCACTCCCGAAAAAGTTGCTCGTACAATCGCCTCTTCGCGTGAATTGAGATTATCCATACGCTTGGACATGATCACAGCATCTGCGTTGTAGAGACCCTTCCAAATATTATGAACGTAATAATAATAGCTGCCCCAAGTTTGATTGGTGCCCATCATAAAGTCGAGATAACCGTCTTCATCATGATCTAAGTCTAGAGGCGTTGCGTAGTGGATGTGGTTGCTCATAGACGCAAGTGGGGCATCGTAGTCGAAATTAAAGCGCGCGCGTTCCAGATCGGCTTCTTGGTTTTCAAGTAGCCACAAGTTGGCTTCCGGATAGAGGTCTCCGTAACAACCCTTTCCTGAACGGGTTAGCAGGATGTCTTCGCCGCCTTCTAGGTTCCAATTCCCTTTATGAAGACCGGTTACGCCTCCGCGGGGATTCAAAATTGTGGTGGACTCGTAGGCCGTATTAGCCGGGCCGGTTTTAAAATAGTAGAACATATACTGTTCGCTCATTGAGCCAATGATAATATCTTTTTGGCCATCACCACTAAAATCAGCCACCGTTAACGCAGTGATACCCCGTGTGGGGCCATCGTTAGCCAAACACCCAAAATTTGTTCGAGCAGGGTTATTGCTGTCTGCCGCCGGACCAATAGCCTGGTCGACGATTACAACCTCGCCGTTGCGAAATGGGTCGCTGCGATTGGGCGAGCCCTGCTGCCTAAAGACGATGATTCTGTGAGATGATCCTGAGCTTGATGCGAGTACCAAATCCGAGCGACCATCATTGTCCATGTCTACGACTTCCCCAATATCAGAGGAAAAGTGCCAAGCGACGCCCTTCTCGTAGAGAGGTGTGTTGCTGGCTAATTTAGCCCGCTGAAAAACCGGCACACCTTGGGCATTCAGTACACCCGTATTCCAAAACATGTATGCCAAATCTAGAAAGCCTGCTCGGTTGCGGTCTGCCGCACGTAAATAAAGCACATCCGTCCATCCGTCGCTGTCAAAGTCACCGGCAAAAAGTGCTGTCCCGTATTGATTGTCCGCCGAGAGGTCGTTGTTCTCATCAGCCTGGCAATCCGCCCCTGGATCATTGATCCCATCGCCGCCACCAGTCTGCCCGTCAACATCCAACCACCAGTTGTCTGCACCGTTAGCTTGACCTGAAACAAAGTGCCCGGTGGTCCAGGTGTTACTGGGGACCAAAACCCCGACGTTCCAACCTAGATGGTTTTCACCAGAATCGTCGGGACCCTTATTCATCATATAGTGCAAGTGGCAACCGCCGCTGCTGGCAGTTAGCGCGATCACATCTTGAGGCACCTGAGGCGTTCCGCCGTTTGAGTTGGTCCGAAAGTGACCCGCCACAACCTGCGTGGGCTTAATACTGGGAGGAAGAGGTGCAGGCGCTGGAGGCCTGGCTTGAGGCATACGCGTGTAATTACCTTCTCGTACCGCAAAGCCAACACGTGCATGAGTCACATAACCTTTACCCCAACCATATGAACGGGCACAGCCGAGTTCGGAGCAAGGTTCACCATTACCGGCCTCAGTCGTGTCCTCCAACAAGTCGTCGGTAAAATATTCAGAAAAGGTTCGTGGCGCTAACAAAATAGCTTCTGCATCAGCCCAAACGGTTGCGCCGGTACCGACCAAAACGAGTAATAGCCCAAGGTGAATAAAATATTTCATTAGAAATTACTCTCTGCACTTTGAGATACGAGAATTTCAACCACAGAGCGTGCGCCGCGAATACTCACGCCATAGGCCCTGATAAAAAATTGCTCGTTCGAATCTTCTAAATAGTTATTGTCGTCATTATCGTCACGCACACCCACTCGAAAATGGCCGCCGTTGTAAGCGATACTCGTTTGGTCTGGGTGAAGCCGGCCCCACTGCGCCAGCTCATTGGGATAACAATTTTCGTTTTGCGTAATTTGTGCAGCTGTACAAAGCGAATCATCCCCTAAGGATTCATAGGTGCTGTAGGTAAGCAGCGTATTGATTCGAAGATTAGAGCCAGAAATAAGTCCTGGCTCGGTGTTGAGCTTTTCAACGGCCCAGGCAATCCCTGCTTCAGCAATATAACGAGCCGTCTCAGAGTTTCTTTCCGCGCCCGCAAGCCGAGCGTCAACCGACGCACTTTGCAAAACAAGCATCCCCATAAATGTGATAACAATGGTCATGGCCATTGAGACAATGAGGATCCAACCACGTTCACCTTTTTTTATGGAGCGGTTCATGTTCCATCTTTCAAAATAATGTCGTTATTTCTCATCGATACAGTCGATCGATACACGTACCGGTTATAGCCATCGCTGCGGTCCGGGATCATGTGATCTTGGACAAAAAGCCGGTGGTCACCCAAACGGTTTAAATCCTGTCGGTACTGCCTCGTACGCGCCACAATGGCGATTCGAATGGCCACGATACGAGCCTGTAATTCACGATCCGAAAGACCCGGTGAACTGCAGTCACCATCACCACGGGGATCATCGCACCAAAAATCGACCAGTCCATCAGGCCGCGTCTCGCTTGAATCGCCTCCATTGAGACCGTCATCGACGCCGTATTCAATCTGAATAGTGTCGATGTCGGTTGATAGCGCCATAGCTTCTTCCCAGTCGCCGTTGGGATCATTGATCCTTAATTTAAGTACGGGGTGTTTGTCGTTGCTTTGGTCGAGATAAAAATCAGCGATGCTCACCAGCCCAAAATTAAAGGCAAGGTATCCATCGGGGCAGCCTAAAAACTCCGGACCACCGGTATTAATATTCTCAAAATCGTAATTGTGAAAAGCGTTTCGGTTTCCTGGAGAGTCGCCGGTGATTCGAACAACATCCGATCCATAAGTTCCATCGGCTGAATCACACTGACCAGATATAAACGCGTATTTACCCTGAACGTCTACCCCGTCGTGAGGGTCTGAATCCCAAATGGTTTGATCCGCAATCGGGATACCATCCATACCGGTTCCTGTGCTCGTATCGCCCTCACGGGTTCGAACCATGCCGTCAGAATCACCGTAGTAAACGCGCAGCCTGTCGGCGCCGCCATCAACCCCATTGCAGTCAAGGCTATCCATACCTGAATCGTTAAAGCATCCTCCGATGGGCAAGAGGCCTTGCAGGTCGGTATGTGCCACGAAACCATAACCGGCTCGGGTGACGTAATCTTTGAAAACGCTTAGCGAGACCCGCGCATTTTGCTGGCCTTCAGCTGCATCAAGCTGGCGATTGTAAAACCGGTGCCAGTTGAACGAAGTCAGTGCAATGGCACTCATCGTAAGGCTAGCAACCACAGTGGTTATCGCGAGTTCAATCAATGTAACGCCGCGCTCTCTTGATCTCAGTGTTCTTTTCATCGTCTGAACACTTCCCGGTTCACGATTCTCGTATTCACAGTTCGCACCTTGTACTTCGCTTCACTGGGGACCACGGGAGCGCCAACACCGCCGGCGTTCCAATAAACGGCTACATTAACATCAACGTAATAATCACGGCTCTCCGCACTCCACCGGACCATGTACTTTGAATTCGCGGCGTTTAATGGAGCGGGGTTCGCCAAGCCGGTATTTAGAAAGCCATAGCCAAATCGGTCGTAATAAACATTGGGGCCCGTCCCATCGATGTCATCAAAAGCCATCTCAACGCGTAAACTCTCAAGTGTCGATGCCGCTAGGTTCATCGCCATGGAAGTCTCACCGGTTCGCTTTAAGCTGCGCACGGCATTGCCTTGCATTCTGGCTGCGATCAAAACTGCCAGTGTGAAAATCACAAGCGCAACGGTGACCTCAATGAGGGTAAATCCCCGCTCATCAGGCCCGCGGGCGACTCTAAGTCGAGATTTGGTTGGGTTGCTCACAATACTTACCGTTTCAGAAGTCGTGCCATTGTCGGCTGCTAAAAAACCTAACAAGTGCAGGCTAGTATGAAATCTTGCCGAACGATAATTTTCGGCAAGTATGCAAAGAAGTCAGTTGTCTATGCAATTTTTGCATACTTTTACCAAAATGCAAGAATTTCCGACCGAGTGATTCGTGACTTGAGAAAGAACGCACGAAGGGCCAGAATAGGGTAGAACTGCACCAGAAGCTGGACCCACGGCTGGGGATGTGGTTGATTGTGGTCTAGTCCAATTATCTGGTTTGGGGAGTTCGAAAATGAGTGAAAATGGAGAAAATCGGCGTGAGTTCACTCGCGTTCGAATCCAGCTCGATGCCGAAATAAGTGCCGACGACAAAGCTTCTATCAATGGCGTAGCCGAAGACTTAAGTCTTAACGGCGTCTACATTCCAAGCACTGGGAAGTTACCGATCGGTACTGAATGTACTATCGCGCTTTTTCTAGATGGCCGGGATATTCGCCTGGAAGTGGTAGGAAAAGTGACGCGTCAAAACGAGGGCGGCATGGCCATTGAGTTCACCGGTGTTCCACTTGATGATCTCGAGCACCTCCGTAACTTGATTCGGTTCAATGCTGAAGACCCAAATACTGTTGAAGATGAGTTTGACAGCCACATCGGGCTAAAGCCGCGCGACGAAGACTAGCTTTTAGCTAGCGGCGCTGCTCGCAACAGAGCATCGCCATCACCAAAGCACACAAAGCAAACGCGGACACTGCCATCAAAGCAGCCTCCGGGGTCAAGTTAAGTATCGTGCTTATCGGCGCACTGCCTTCATAAAATGCGTGACGAAGACCGGTCATCCCATAAGCTATGGGATTGAGACCCATTAAAAATCCCAAAACCGAGCCTTCGGCGTGGGGTGGGAACATCGCTCCGCTCAAAACCCATAACGGCACCAGAAGCGTCATTTGAACTGCATGGTAACCATTTGAATTGTTCACCAACCAAGCAACAAAAAAACCAAACGCCGTGAGACCCAAGCTCATCAACATCATCGTTGATAAAAGCAAAGGCCAAGCAATATTGCCCAGTGAGATACCAGCCGCTGGAGCCAACAAGATAAAGAAGGCCACCTGAATCAAAGCCACACTTGTTGAACCCAAGCATTTACCAATGACCAAAGCTGACCGAGAGCCCGGACCTGCCAAAACCATTTGGATAAAGCCCTGAGAACGGTCTTCAATAATACTGAGCGTAGAGAAAATAGATGAGAGCACCAAGACCATCATCACCACACCAGGGAAAAAATACTCCAGGTAAGCAATTTCAATTCCCGGCAATTCAAAGGTCGGTGTTAGACCCGATCCCAAAATGAGCCAAAGGATAAGTGGCTGCAGCAATGCCCCTACCAACCGAGCTGGCTGGGTAAAAAAGCGCATGAGGTCGCGGCGCCACAAAACGTAAATCGTACTTAAATCGTATTTTAGCCCGGTCATAGTTCATCCTCGGCGGTCAAACCGTGGCCCGTTAGGTGATAAAAAGCGTCGGCCAACGTAGGCTTGCGAACCGTAATAGAATTAAAAATACGGGTTTCAAACGATTCTACAATACGTGGTACCCAAGCATGAGCCTCGGGTCTCTCCCACTCAACTGCCCCATCAACAATCCGGGCATTCGCACCGAATACCGACTTCAACCCTTCGAGCATTGCTTCGGGTTCATCAACATTCATCGAAATCACATCGCCCGCAACATTGCTCATCAGTCGGTCGGGAGTCTCTGTGCAAATCACATGGCCTCGGTCCATGACCACAAGCCGGTCACAGCTGGCTGCCTCTTCGGCTCGATGTGTGGTTACCAACACGGAGAGATCTCTAAAATCACGCAAAGCCAAGATACGCTGCCAAGTTCGCTGAACTGAAACGGGGTCTAAGCCAGCGGTTGGTTCGTCGAGCAAAAGAATCTCAGGATTATGAATCAAAGAGCGCGCAAGCTCGAGGCGCCTTCGCATTCCTCCGGAGAAAGTGGAGGTCTTGTCTTTGGCTCTGCCTGAAAGCTCCATAAAACCCAGAAGATCTTCAATCCGCTGGGTTGTTTCAGAACTGGTTAAACCAAAGAGAGCACCCGCCAGCTTTAAGTTCCCGGCAGCGCTCAGCTCGTTGTCCAAACTGGGTTCCTGAAACACAACGCCCATAACTGCTCGCAGCTTACGCGCGGTATCGTCGAGAGCAGCTCCGTCAAGCCAGAGCGTTCCGCGATCTGGCTTCCAGAGACCGGTCATGCATTTGAGTAAAGTCGATTTGCCGCAGCCATTGGGGCCTAAGATGCCGAGCACCTCGCCTTTGGCCACCTCAAAGTAGAGGTCGTCCAAAACCACGCGGTTGTCTAGCATGAGCGAAAACCCACGCACCGCCAATCTGGGAAGAGGCGAATCGGATGCTTCGGAAAAATTGTTTTCCAAATCCGTCATAGCAAGATGTACTGCCACTGATTTAAACTGCTCCAGCTACCATCGCGCCGAAAAGCAAAGGAATATAAATAAGTGTGGCCAAGAACATACTTCTCGCCCACTTGTTCCCTGCTCCCGGTCGAAACCCCTTAAGGGCGTAAACAACCAAAGCCGCACCTAGAGCCAACGCACACGCCCCGTAGAACATATTTGCGAGCCCAAGAGGAACAAGACTGAGAGTGGCTGGCACTAAAAGAACCGATGTCACCACAATCGCGATCCGGGTACGGCGTTCCCCATATACAATGGAGTACAATTGCATACCGGCCCGACCGTAATCCTCTTTTAAGTAGAGGCTTATGGCGAGAAAATGCGGAAGTTGCCAAAAAAAGAGTACGGCGAACAAAGAAAGTCCGCCTAAATCCAAAGAATTGGTCACTGTGGTCCAACCCATAAGGGGCGGGGCCGCTCCTGGAATTGCACCGACATATAAAGCCTGAGGCGTTTTGTACTTAAGAGGCGTGTAAATGAATGCATAGGTGACCAGTGCACCCAGGCCAATCCCTGCCGTAAGAAGGTTTGCCGACCAAGCCAAAAGAGGCAAGGAGACCAAAACCACCGTGAGCCAAAAAAGCATGGGCCAAAACAGAGGTAGTCTTCCGGATGGAAAGGGGCGGGTCATTGTCCGCCGCATCTGGCCATCTTTGTCGCGTTCGAAAAAGCAGTTTAGAGCGTTTGCTCCACCCACGATGAGCGAAGTGCAAAGAATTGCGATGAGAGATTTAAGCGGAGGATGACTACCCGGGGCAAAGGAGATCCCGCCCACAGCAGTCAAGATCACAAACAAAGACAGCCGCGGTTTAGCCAGCGACATCAAATCTTTGAACTGTGCCCAAAGCGGAGGAGCCACCTTCACTTCGTCCAATATGGTTGAACCCTCTTGTGTTTTCACACTTTTCTCTCAAACAAGCTCGAAACAGTTGAATTAAAAGCCATTTATTACATATCAGGCGCTTCGTCAGGCTCACAAACCTTGAGGAGCCCATGGCTGCCACGTGGCTTATAGGGAGGCGACCCCACGGCGTCAACCCATTCATTAAAGGTTAAGAAATACCATATAACCCTTGCCGAACCCCACCTTTACCACCAATGTTGCAAGCATGACTTCGAATACGCCCAAAAAGCTCTTCCAACAGTTCCAAGCCCAAACCGCAAAAGGCGAGGAACTCGAATTAATCCTTTATAAATCAGACACTTGCTTTTATTGTCACCGGGTACTTGAGGCGGTAAACAGCCTGAGTATCCCCTTGGTGCTTCAAGACACACGGCGCGATCCTGGGGCCCGTAAGAGATTGATCAAGCTGGGCGGTAAACCTCAGGTCCCTTGTTTGATCATCAACGGTAAACCACTCTACGAATCGTCTGATATTGTTAGGTTTTTTAAAAAGGTTGTCGTGACGAAAGCTGGTTCATAAATCTTCGTCGTCTGAGTTAGGCTCGTCTATATTCAAGAAAAGCTTTTTGATCACATTCAAAGCTTCAGCTTCCTGCTCCGCTTGCTTACCGTATTCACGAATTGCGGTCATTGGGCCGTGGAGGATTTTATTTGTGACTGCTCGAGTCGCTATTTCCACGGCTTGCTTTTCAGCTTCACTCAATCCCTTAGTCGCTCGAACCACCTCGGCTTGTCGAAAAGCTTCTACTTGGGTCTTGAGTGCAGTGATCACCGGAACTGCACGCAGCGATCTTCTCCACTCAATAAGCTTTGTGATCTCATCATCAATCAGCGCTTCAACTCTCGGAACCTCTTTGCGGCGCCGACTTAAATTGGCGTCCACCACGCGCCCGAGGCTCTCGATATCTTGAACGAAAACATTGGCCAGGTCCCCTGTAGTGCTCTCCACGTTGCGAGGCAAACCGAGATCAAGAACCGCTAAACTGCGCCGCCCGCGGCCCTCAAAAGCCCGTGCTACCATCCCAGTCGTAATCAATGGTTCTGTTACGCTCACAGCTGAAGCAACAATATCTGCCTTGCCGAGTGCCTGTTCCAACTGCTCAAGACCAAAGCCCACTCCCCCAAAGCTCCCAGCGAGCTCATGGGCTCGCGCTCCGTTTCGATTCACAATCGTTAATGACTTGGGGTTATGAGACATAAGATGCTGAGTTACGAGTTTCGACGTTTCACCGGCGCCAACGACCAAAACATTAAGCTGTGAAAAGTCTGAGAAAATTCGACTTGTTAAATGGACACCGGCTGAGGCCACCGAAACTGCGCCCGTACCAATCGCTGTGTCGGTTCGGCTTTGACTGGCTACACGAAAAGCTCCTTGAACGAGCTTGTTGAAATAAGTGGACGGGCTGAAGACAGCGCCTAGGGACTCCCAGGCTGCCTTAAGCTGCCCAAGAATCTGTGCCTCGCCAAGTACTTGGGAGTCTAAACCACAGGCCACCCTAAAAAGGTGCTCAATCCCAGAACGACCTTGCTTCTCATAGATGTGACCAGTTGCCGGGTACCGATTCTCGCCGGTTACCGCTCGTAAGACATTGCCCACCAACGGGCCTCCCGCCAAACCCGACTCGATCGTGGTATAGACTTCAGTTCGATTGCAGGTGGATAGAATCAGAGCATCTTGTACTTCATCATGGGCCAGCAAACGCTTGTATACTTCTTTGATCTCATCAGCGCTTAATGCGCAGCGCTCAAGCACACCAATAGGAGCAGTATGAATACTGATTCCTGTTAGGTTGAGATCGATTGAAAGTTCACCAGCCACAATACATCGCCACTTATGTTAAAAACGCATGAAAAGAGCGCCAAAAAAATGCTGAACCCATCATTGCAACCAACGCAAAAACAAAGCCTGCCAGCGAAAAATAAACCGCGCGAGCCCCGCGCCAACTCAGGGCATACCAAGTTAGTACACCCGCGCCATAAACGATCCACACCGCAACAGTCGATAGAAACTTTGGGTCGAGATAAAATTCTGGGAGCTGCCCCATGCTCATTCCCACGCCCAAACCAATCGTGACCGTAAGAAATACCCAACCTAAGAAGGTGGCGCCGAACATCATCTTGCTGAGCACATCAAGTGACGGCAGCCGCTCAAACATCAGGCCGAAAGTTTTCGCTTTAAGCGAACGGTAGAGCAAAACGTACATCAGGCCGTAAACTGCGCCGACCGCAAAAGCCGTGTACCCAAGAATCGCCGCAATGGCGTGGAAGCCGAAAAACGAAGACTCGAAAAGGTGACTCTGCGGTAAAACTTCTGGGTTGGAATGCGGTAAGAGGGCTGATGATGCCAATTGAAGCATAACGACCAGTGGCAGAATGAACATACCCGTGCTTCGGTGACGCTCAATGCGTTCCACGTACAGATAAGTTAAGGCGACCGATAAGGCCATGAGGTTCAGAGCCTCCGGGAGTGTTGCCACGGGAACCCGGCTAAAATGCGCCGAGAGTAAAACAACAAAACCGACGTGGACAAAAACGGTACCAGCCAAGAACAGACTGCAAGTACGCTCCGCGAAGGGATCTTCACGCATAAAATAGACGGCATAATTCACGGCTGTTAAACCGTAAAGAAGCGGTAGCGCCGCGGTCAAAAGATCAATTAATCCAAGCATACTTACTCGCTCTTAGGGCTCGTGCGGCCACCGGTCAACCCTAACCGGCTCTTGCCTCACCATTATAACACGGGTCGTGCAGCCCCTTGGCTTTGCAACTTCGCGCTTTTTTCATCATGAGCCCTGGGTTCGCGAATATGTAATCTACCCTCAATTGGCAAAGCTTCCAAAATTACGTTCAATGATTGGTCTTTATTAACAAACGCGGTGCCGATTCGGCGAAAGAGCGGCTTCTCAAGGCGCTCATTCTCGATAATGACATAGACTGCTTTGTGCTTATTTACTTCCATGGGAAACTCCTGGTTCTAAGGTTCCCCCTATTCCAAGCAATCCCAGTGCCACACCAAAACCTCTAAAAGTCCAATGTTTTCAATGCCCGGCTGTCTCCGGTACGCAAATTGAGTCGCCATTCAAAAAGCAAAACGACAGCATTAGAACTGCGACTTAAAGCGCTTCACCTTGTAACGAGCCTTGCCGTCTTTAATCTCGAACATCATCGCCAGACCATAGGAAGCTGAACCGTCAAGCATACCCCACGGATCGCCCGACATACTTCCCGCATTGATATAAAGCTTTGGGCTGTATTGATTTTGCTTAATTCTATTCTTAAGCGCCCCACCATTGGCTCGGCCGCCTGCTTCTAAAATGTGTCCAAAAATCCCAAAAGGAATATTTCGTTTCTTTAAAAGTTTAGTCAAATCAGGATCGCCCACGTTCTTTTTGTCGCCAATACGGTCGATGGCGTGAAAGCCTCTACCTTGCGGCGGGCCATGTGAAACCAGCACCACGGGTGCCTTTTTAGATTCTTTGAGGTGGCGACGAACCAAATCAACGTCTTCAGTCTTATAGCTACACGCACCGGTCTGATGAATAAATGCCTTGTTATGGTAACCCGAAAGTGTCCAAAACTCTGCATCGTCAGCTACAATTTGCCGAACAAGAGTCCCATCAAAAAGGTTGGGGTATTTTTTCGACATCGAGCGGTAAATCCGGGCCCAGCCTCCCCGGCTGTCGCTGTTGCCCAAAACAATCAGTGTTGGAAGCTGCGTTTTCGCTAGAATCTCCACAAACTCTTCAAAATCAAATTCATCAATTGCAAGGTCACCATTGGCTACAATCCACTCCGCACCCTCTTTCTTGAACCAAGCCAAAGTTTGCTCGAGGTTTTTACGGGTAAAGTCTGAGAGATCTTTACTCGCACTCAACACACCGATCTTGATGTGCTTGTCCTCATCTCCACCTTCAACCTCAACCCGGTATCCAGTTTGAACGTACTTTTTACCGCCTGCCTCAAAAATGCGTGCTTCCGCCAAGGTATCCAAAGGTCCCGGGCAGGCATAACGGTTGGCTTTAATGTAGTCTTGCCAATTGGCGTGTTCGGCCGCTTGCACCCCGAAAGCAGTGAACATCACTAGAATCATGATGGTGTATCGCATAGCAATCTTGGCCTTTCTTCTAACCACTTTGAATCATGGTTGAAATAATACTATTGAAACGTCCTCAAGAGGAAGAATTCTGACAATGCCGCACAGCCCATCACTCCCCCTTCGGGGCGAAACCATTTTGCTTACCAGGCCCCTTAAAAGCTCGCTCAACCTTCGCGACCAATTGCTAAAGCACGGCGCCTCGGTTGTTCACATTCCAACGGTCAAGCTCGTTGCCTTACAACCCGAGCTACCTAACTTATTAGAGACCCCTTATTGCGCTCTGGCCTTTTCAAGTCAAAACGCCTGGAACTTCTTTCTTGCTCAACTCGAAGAAAATGACCGAAAACTGCCCGAGAAGACCCCAAGATTTAGTATTGGGCCAGCAACCAGTGAGGCAATGCGCCCCTATGGCCCAGTCGTCGAAGCCAAAACTCGAACCGGGGAAGGACTGGCCGAGGCAGTGTGGAACCACTTTGGCACCACACCAGAACACCCCGTATTGTTTCCTTGCTCAAAAAGTGCACACCCAACGTTTGCCGCGAAGATGGCCGAAAGAGGGATTCAAACCCACCGCCTCGAGCTCTACGAGCCACAAACCTGTGTTCCTGGCCCGATTCCTATTGAAGTGTCTCGCCCCAGCTGGGTTTTGCTAACCAGTCCAAGTGCTGTAGAGGGCTTTGTGACTCACCTGCACCCCATCGAAAACGCAAAAATTATCTGTATGGGACCGACCACTCAGAAAGCCGCTGAAGCGGCGGGCCTTAAAATCACATTGGTACCAGACCAGCCCGGTACCGAAGAACTCATCGAAGCGATGATAAATTACGTCCCCAGAGCTTAGCGACCGCGGCGCTTCCACTCTCCGCTTTTACCGCCTGTTTTCTTAATCAAACGAACTCGCTCGATGGTCATGCCCCGATCAACAGCTTTAAGCATATCGTAGACCGTGAGGGCAGCTATGCTCGCCGCAGTCATGGCTTCCATTTCAACGCCAGTTTTACCGGCATTTTCGGCCACAACCAAAATCTCCACGTGCGGTGGCTTCAGTTCAACTTCTACATCAACTCGGGTAAGACCGAGCGGGTGACACAAAGGAATCAATTCGGAGGTCTTTTTCGCCGCCATGATGCCCGCCAAACGGGCCGCCGCAAAGACATCACCCTTATCGGCCCCATTTTTCAGTGCCTCAATGGATGCTTTATTCAAACGCAAGCGGCTCTGAGCGACGGCTTGTCGGCTGGTCACTTGTTTTTGCCCTATATCAACCATGTGCATTTCGCCGCGCTGGTTGAGGTGGGTGAGTTTACTCTTTTTCGATGAAGCCATGGATGAACCTCCCCTTTAGAGGCGGACGTCTACAAAAGCTTTTTTACGAAGTTCCGATACCCAGACCTTCATCTGCTCTTCCATCTTCTTTTGATAAAGTTCGCTGTGAAACGGTTCGAGTTCTTCAGGGGTTTCACAACCACTGGGGGCTTGAACTTTTCGGTCAGTCACCTTGATGATGTGAAAACCAAACTGTGTGCGTACTACTTTAGAAACGGTACCAATCGGCGTACTGAATGCTGTCTCTTCGAACTCTTTAACCATCATCCCACGCTCAAAACAGCCCAAATTGCCATCCGGAGAACCCTTGTCGTCGGAGCGCTCAAGCGCGTAAGCCGCAAAGTCAGCGCCAGCACTCAGCTCAGCCTGAAGCTTAGCTGCTTCAAGACGAAGCTCTTCAAGATCCTTCTCGCTGCTCGCATTTTTTGTTCCCAGTAAAATATGCGATGCGCAGACTTTAACGTTCTGGTTACCATCGTTTTGGCGCTCGCGGCACAAGCCTTGAACATCCTCTGGTTTTACTTGAATGCGTCCTTGAACTTTATATTGAATCAAACGAGCTCGCTCGATCTGAGATTTGAGCTTCGTTCTGTATTCCGTCCAGGTCATTCCCTGATTGTAGAGAGCGGCTTGAAGCTGCTCTCGGTTAAGAGAGTTCATTCGAAGAACTTCTTCAATCGCCCGGTTGATGTCGGGCTCGCCCACACCGAGCATCTCGGCGTTGGTTTTAAGCTCCAGATCGACCATCTTTTCGCCAATTTGGATATCAAGAACCTTCAGCATCACCGCTTGGCGCTGGCTCTCTCGCTCAACGGGATCGGCGATACTTGCGACTTTCTCCATAAAGGGCTGGGCCCGAACTTCGAGCTCACGCAAGGTAATGATCTCACCCTCAATAACCGCAACAATACGATCCACAACCTCAGCTGCAGATACCGGCAAAGCAACCATCACCAAGAGCGCTACAATTAACCAACTAGGGGCGCATAAATTTTTCAAGATCTTTCTCCGATGGCATCTCAAGAGTTGCCGCCTCACGTAATTTCTCGACTGTTTTGCGCATCGCTTCTCTTTGAGCGCTTCGCAAAAGCTCGTCCTCTACCGCATCACGAACTTTCATTAAAGGGAGTTCTTCTTCATCTCGCTTTTCCAAAAGCTTTAAAAGATGAAACCCATAATCACTTTCGAGTATCTCACTGACCTGGCCCGGCCACATGGTAAACGCGCGCTCAAAAACCAGCGGCATCGTACCCTTGGCAAAAAAGCCCAAGTCTCCGCCTGATTTACCTTCTGGGCTCAGAGAATATTGCATCGCTGCGTCTTCAAAACTTAAGCCGCGGCGAATTTCCCGAGCGATTTCTTTAGCCTTCTCTCGGCTAGCCACCACAATTTGCAGAGCTCTCACCGAAGGTGCATCAACAAGACGCTCCGGATGCTCTTCCAAATACACAGTAATTTGCTGCTCAGTAATCGCCAGACGCGCATAGATATGGTCCAGTAAATACTGTTGAACCGTTAAGCTCTCTCGTAATTCACGCTTGAGCCCTGCAACCGAGATAGAGCGGCCCTTCAGGATGGCCTGGAAAGCTTCACTCTCCCAGCCCATCCGCATCCGCCGGTAAGCGCCTTCAACCTGAGCTGCACTGACCACAACCTTTTTATTGCTGGCGGCCTGGAGCAGAAGTCGACGCTCAATTTGATCTCTGAGTAAGTTGCGCAGCTGAACCATATCCGCGAGACCAATCGGTGCACCCTCGGGATCATCCACACGGACGGCGCTGAGTTCGCGCTTGAATTCGGACGCATAAATAGGCTCACCATTTACCCGTGCCAGCACATCACGCTTCACCTCATGGGAGGCATCGGGCGCATCTGCCTGGCAACCAAGCAAAGCTTGAGAGCCAAGAGCTAAACACACACTGATAAGAAGCGAGCTTTTCATTGATAAACGCTCTAACACCCGAGGTTAAGAGGCACAAGACGACGCCTTAGCTATCGCTTTTAGCGACAAATTCGCGCAATGTTTTAAGCAATTGGGCAGCTTCCGCAGGCATTTGAGCCGCCAAATCCTTGGTTTCACCTGGATCGGCTTTCAAATCAAAAACTCGAACGACTTCTTTCCCAAACGAAACTGAGGGGAAATACTCTTTTTTCTTCGCTGCGCGCATATACCAGGCCTCGTCCGCAGGCTTTTGCCAAATAACTTTGTAGCGCTTGCCAACGATCGCCTGACGATGAATCCCGTGTTCATTGTACTCACTGATAACATGGGGAGCCTCCTCTTTTAGGAGGTGATAACCCGGCATCCCCTTTGTGCTCGCTCCTCCCAGAGCCGCCAACGTTTTCGCTATATCCAAAGACTGGGTCAGGCGTTCATCTACTTTACCCGGGGTAAAACTTGGTGACTTCACTAAAAGGGGAATTTTAACGACTTCATCCCAAAATTGATGCGCATGCATGTAGAAGCCGTGTTCGCCCATCCCCTCACCATGATCCGCGGTGATCATCATGGTGCTTTTCTCAAAAAGGTTTCGCTTTTTAAGCCCTTTGACCAATCTGCCCATGGCCTCGTCTCCGTAACGAATGGAAGCGTCGTACACGGCAACAATGGCTTTGCGCCGTTCCGGAGGATAATTATTTTTGTATTCCCAGATTGGGCTTCTGGTGATTTTACCTTTGTAGCCTTTTAGGAATTGTTTCTCCAAGTGCTTCGGAGCGGCATAGGGGTCGTGGGGATCAACTGTAAAAAGGAAAAGGAAAACTTTGTCCGACTTGTCCTGGTCAAGCCATTGAAAAGCCTTCTCCACCAAAAAGTGGCCGGTGGGTAAGCCATTATAGGTTTTCCCCCTTTTTTTCTTCGTATAGGTATTGGTGGGATCTCGAAAAACATCGAAGCCTTTTTGCAGCTTAGCCAAAGAGCCACCATTGCCATTGGCAACAAACCCGGCGGTGGTCCATCCAGCTTTCTTTAAACGCTGAGCCAAGGTTGTAATCTCTTTAGGCAGCTTCTGCTTGCTGGTTTCCGTGCGGTGTCTGGATGCGTTGAGCCCCGTTAAAAAACTGGCGGTCGAGGGCCGAGTCCAAGGTGCATTGGCATAGACTCGGGTGTACCGAGTCGAAAGAGCTGCCAGCTTATCAAGCTCTGGGGTGGTCGGCTCCGTATAGCCGTAAGAACCCATATGGTCAGGCCTGAGAGCGTCGATTAGCACCAGCACCATCAATTCTTTATCTTTAGCTTGAGCAGAAAAGGTGCAACCCAGGGTTACTGCTAGAAATAAAAGCACTCGCAACATTTCATATTCCCTAATTTTAATAGCTCGTCTTTAGCGGCGAGAAGCCACTTCAAGCGCCAGAGATTTAACCTGCTTGAGGTCAAAAGGTTTTTCTATGCTCGGGTTTTCAACCGCTGTTAGAAAATTCTGGGCTTCGGGCGTGAAGGCCCCACCGCTCATAAAAATAATTCTCTCATGGTAACCATCACCCCGCTCTTTTAGGGCTTCATAGATATCCATTCCCATCAATCCTGGCATCATCACGTCACAAAACATGACATCAAACGGCTCTTTGGCCCAAGCTTCCAACGCATCCTTACCATTGTTGACCACCACAACGTCATGTTGTGCCAGCGCCCGCTTCAATGCCCGAGCAACCGGCGGCTCATCATCAGCAACTAGAATACGCGCCCGAACATCGGCGGCGGCCTGAACCACTCCATCTGAAGCCAAGCGTGCACCGCCTTGAATCGCAACCGCATGCGCAGGCAGCTCTACCCACACTTCTGTCCCTTTTTGAACCCGCGTATTGAAGCCAATATTCCCGCCCATGGACGTCACAATATTATGACAAATCGACAAGCCCAGCCCCGTGCCCTCGCCAACCGCTTTGGTGGTGAAGAAGGGATCAAAAATACGCTCTCGGATGGCAGGTTCAATCCCCGGGCCACTGTCGCGAATCACAACCAAAACCATACTGTTATCGCTGATACTCGTCGAAACATGAATCTCGTGCGTTTGGGAATGCTCAATATCTAACGCTTGTGCCGCGTTAATCAGTAAGTTTAAGAAAAGCTGCCCCATCCGGGCCTTATTGCCCAAAACATCGGGAATCTTTTCAAATGTCTTCACCAGATTGCCCCGGTGTCGAATTTCATTCCAAGCAACGTTGATTGAAGAGTTGAGAACTTCCTGGATATTCACCGGCTCAAGGCGTTCTTCATCGCCGCGGGTAAAGTGCTTTAAGTCACGTACAATCAAGCGCACGCGCTCTGCACCTTCACAGCTTTCAGCCAATGCCATCTCAATTTTGTCAGCCGCGTCATGAGGCATCGTCAGTTTGATTTTTTCAAACTCTTCTTGAACAAAAGCTAGGTTCGCCATCACATAAGCCAGCGGGTTATTCACCTCGTGGGCAACACCGGCGGCCATCGTTCCTACACTGACCATGCGGTCTGCAAGCATCAGCTGGCTTTCCATTTCTTTTCGGGCCGTAACGTCTCGAGCAAAGTAAATCCACGCGGTGCTTCCCTCGTACTCCACGTCTCGAGGCGGAGAGATTTCAAAAGTAGCCTGCTGACCATCTTTTCGAATCAAGCGAGCTTCCACAGCAACATCGGCTCCCTCCACGCCAACCCTCGAGAATTTGTCGATATCGTCCGGCAAAATGCTTTTAGCCATGGGCGTACCAACAAGCTCCTGAGCACTGGAGTAGCCAAGGGCAGTTGCAAACGCAGGGTTCACAAAGACCCAGCAACCATCTCGGCTGATTGCAACACCATCGGGGCTTCGAACAATCAATTCCCGAAAGTCGCGCTGACTCTGCATCAACGCATTCATCGCTGCTTGCTGGCTTGAGACGTCCCGAAGCATCAAAACATGACCTTCTTCATGACCTCCTCGGCCAATCACCGGGGCACTGCTCACCACGACTGGGCGCTCATCGCCCTGTGGGCTTCGCAAAACCACGGAGCCTTGCGGAATCGAAGCTTCTTCTTCGGTTTTTGGATACCCGGCAAAATTTAGCGCCTCGACCACCTGCTTACCGCGGCAGTCGTCTGCCTTCATCCCAGCAAGCTCCTCTGCTGCCGGGTTCATACGAACCACTGCACCAGAGAGATCAGTTACAATGAGCCCGTCGCCCATACTATCGAGTGTGGCTGAGAGTTTTCTTTCGTTGGTTCGAACGGCTTGCTCAGCGTGGACACGCTCACTGATATCTCGTTTTACCGAAACGAAGTGGCTGATACGGCCATCGGGGCCAAATACCGGAGATTCCGTGACACCTTGGTGCCAAAACGAACCATTTTCACAGACTCCCACCAACTTACCCCGCCAAACATCGCCCCGCTCAACCGTAGTCTTAAGATCTCGTTGCTGGGCAATATCTGCAGGCTCTCGGCGCAAAAAATCGGTGTGTAAGGAACCGAGCACATCGGCTGCATGAAAACCCGTGATTTTTTCGAAGGCTGGGTTCACGTATTCGAGCCGGCCCTGGGCATCGCGAATTTCAATCGCTTCACCAGCAAATTCCACGGCTGTGATCAAACGGGTGTTGGCAAGGAGCTCGTAAGCCATCTTACGGTTTACGGATAAAGCTAAACTTCTAGCCACGCGGCCCAATAGCTCTCTCTCACCAGGGCGGAGTCGGCGTGAAACTTGGTCGCCTAAAAGTAAGACGCCGGTAACTCTGTCCCCAAGACGCATGGCTAAAACAAAGCCAGATCGTAAACGGCCCCTTAGAAGAGGTAAGACCGACTGCATCGATACAACACTTGCGGCATCGTCACCCACTCGGTGGATTGCGTCTGGCGCATGGCTCAGAGCTGAAATCAAGGCGCTGGGCAAAACCATATATTCTTGACGCTTGAATCCGGCACCAGAAATTGCCGTCATTCGAGCAGAGCCCAGACCGCGCTCACCTGGTGGGACCAGATAAATCGCCGCAACTTCCGAGCCGCAATAATTGCGCAACACTTCAAGGAAGTCTGCCAATGAATCTTCAAGGCGAACTGTCTCGCTTAGCGCCTCATCAATGGCCGCGAGAACTGCGCCACCGTCGTCCTTCAAGGTAGGTTTCTCCTGTGAACGTAGTCCCATGGTAACCGGTAACACGATACATTCCCCCCCAGCTTACTACTTCTTTATTTGAACCATCCACCCCGGAGTTCAAACATTTGGGAAGCTTGCCATAGCACTCAAACCGTGAGAACCCAAAACTCTTCAACATCTTTTCCGATCCCGCGTAATCTCAATACGTTGCAGGCTCAGCCTAACCGCCGTATGGTGCAAATAGGTTGTTTTGTTTTCGGGAGTTTCAGTGCCCACATTTGAATCCATCCGGCGAACGCTTTCGTCGCTACAAAATTCTTTACGGACTCATTTAATCCGCGAAGCTGGACTCTTAGGGCTGGGCTTACTATTTTTAGTGAGCGCTTTTGCCGTTTTATTCACGCACCTGGGATTGTCGGCAGCCAAATCTTTGCTCTTAGCAACTCTTTCTATACCGCTGGGCGGATATTTTTGGTTTAGATACCGCAAACCTGAAATCGACCGGCTTGAGAGTGTTTTAGAAACTGCTCGGTTTGCCCAAATACTTGAGCCAAGCCTCGGAACAGGGCCAAGCAGCGCCGTTGAATTCTCGGAAGAACTTGTTTCCGCAACAACCAACGCTCAGTTTTCCGAATCTTTAGCGCGGGCACACGTGGAACAAACTGCTCATAAACTGAGCCAGGTTTCTCTTGAGGAACGTGTAAGCGATTATTTGGGAGGCCTTTATCGCTGGGCCCCTCTGGCCTGCGGCGCCGCACTTTTAGTCTCTGCCGCTTTAATCACCAATCTCGACGCGGGGCGCACTCGACTCGTTCAGCACCTCTCGGGCGATGCTACCATTCAGATCAGCGAGCTTCCGTTGGTTGGTGACATGCGGCTCACCTACAATTACCCCTCTTACACGGGGCTTAGCCCCCGGGTCATCGAAGGCAGCGACGGAAGAATCGAAACACTTCGCGCCACCCAAGTACTTTTTGAAGCTGTGGCGGATGAACCCGTTGAAGCCGCGTCTCTTGTGCTCTTAAATACAGCCGGGAAGCCCATCCGCACGGTTCCAGCAACCATTAAAAACGAACGACAACTCCAAGCGCAGTTCTCAGTGATGGAGAATGGGCGCTATCATGTCGCGCTCACCAGCGCCGAAGGTGACCAAAAGCGCGGCCGCCGAGAGTATCCCATTGTGGTTCAGGCGGATGCTCATCCCACCATCAGCATGGATACGCCCGCCTCCGATGTAGAGATCAAGCAAACCGAATCGGTTCAGGTTCTTTGGAGAGCTCGCGACGATTTTGCCGTCAGTGAGGTCGCCCTTATTGTGGAGAGCAGCACCGGCGCCGAGACGGGCATCCGCACTGTTCTCGCTGGACCGAAACAAAAGGCCAAGGCTCGAGAAGGCCGCTACACTTACCGTCCCGGCAAAGAGGCCCTCGGATCTGATGATGGGGTGGTGATTTACCTCGAAGCCATCGACAACGACCCTGTCACCGGGCCCAAGCGAACCACATCCGCTCGCCGCAAAATCACCATTTTCAGCGCGCGCAGAAACCACGCTCGGGTTCAGGCCCAGCTTCAAGGTGCGCTCGACAAACTTGTCGACTTACTTGCCTCCGAGCTCGTTTCTTTTGCAGCGGCCAGTCAGCCGGCCGGGAAAAACATGGAGACTTTGGTCGCCGACCAAAAAACAGGCTTTGTCTTACTCCAAACCGTTTACGCAGATCTCACCAAGCTCGCCGCTGACCTCAGCGCAGATACACTCTCAGCGCCTGACACCATTGCAGCCTTTAAAAACACTCAAGAGCGAGTCGCCCAGGCCCTTAGCGCCAGAGAAAACGCAATCAAACGCCAAGAGCACGTCAGTTCAATACGCAGTGCTTTGAATCTGGTCACCACCACCCAAAGCCGGTTCATACCGAAGCTTGAGAACGACATCGCTTACCTCGATGACCTTCTCGCCTTGGGCCGAATCCAAGACCTTAAGCAAACCGCCGCAGACCTCTTGTCCAACCAAAAAGAGCTTCAAGGGCTTCTCGATGCGTTTCGAAACACCCAAGACCCCAAACTCAAGCAGGAACTTGAGGCGCGAATCGAAAGCCTGCGCAAGCAGATGCTAGAGCTCTTAAACCGGATGAGTCAGATCAAGAAAACTCTACCCGGCGAGTACCGCAACATGGAATCGGCTTCTATGCTCAAGGTCGATGACCAATTGGGGCGCCTCGAGGAGATGCTCAAATCTGGCGATTTAGAAGGCGCCGCTCAAGAGCTTGAGCAGCTTGCGAATATGATCGAGCAGATGGTCGAATCCATCGACGATGCCGGAGAGAGCTACGGCGGTGAGAAGTATGACGAGCTTCGCGAAAACATGGAAAAATTCGCGCAAGAGTTCGAAGGGCTTGAGCAACAACAAAAAGCTCTGAAGACCCGGACCGACGAGATGGTGGAACGCTACCGCGAGCGCGCCATGAAAAAGGCTGGTAAAAACCCAGACGCACTCTCCGAGAAATTGCTCGGGCTGATTGTCACCGCGCAAGGTGAGGTCGACTTTCTCGCCACCAAAGAGTTCCTCTCCGCCTTTGCTCAGCGACAACTTACCGGCCTTCGAGAGCGGCTCATGGATCTCCAACTGCTGATTGAGCAAAAAGACTTTTCTGAGAGCCTCAAGCTTTCTGGAAGCGCCCTGCAATATGCAAACAACTTGCGAACCCGCATAAGCCGGCAGACCCAAGGGCGAAACGTTCTTCCTGAACAAGAAAGCCGCAAGCTAACTGCTTCTGGTAAAAAGCTTGTCGAAACAGTGCAAGAGATCAGGGAGCTTCTCGAAGAGCTTTTCCCAGACCCCGAAGACGTGCTCACCCAAGACGAGATGCAAGATTTGCAACAAATGGCCCAAAAGCAGGACGAGCTCCATGAGCAAGCCGGCGAGGTGGGCCAGCGCATGCAAGAGCTCGCCCAAGAAGTCCCGCTCTTTGGTAGCGAGCCAATGCAAATGCTTCAGGCAGCTCGTCAAGAAATGAAAGCCTCCGGTAACAAGACCCGGGAAGGACAACTCCCACAGGCATCCCACCACGGTGAACGGGCGCTCGAACAACTCAAGAAAATGCGGCAGGCATTTGAACAATCTTCACAAGGCCAAGGACAGGGCATTCCGCTGCCACTTAGCAGCCAGATGAAGAAAAATAATCAAAAAGGGCAAGGCCGAAAAATGCGCTCTGAAGACGTTGAGCTTCCAGGAGCCGACACCAAGGCCGGCGGACCATCCTTCCGGGAAGAGCTCTTGGACGCCGCGAAACAAGACGCTCCGCAAAACTACGAGGAAGCTGTTCGTAAATATTACCAGGAGCTCATTAAATGATGCGCACCTTATCTATCGCTTTATTCTTAACGCTGCTGATTCCCCAGATAGCTCTGGGCTCAGTCAACCAAGGGCACGCGCTCTTGGAAGCTTGGCAACTTGAAGAGGCTAAACTTCTCGCCCAAGAGCTTCTCCTAGAAAACCCAAGTTCTAGTGATGCGTACATCTTGGCCGGCCGGGTACAATACTTTCGCGGCGAGCACCTCAGCGCGCTGGGTCTTTTAGAAAAAGCGCAAGCCCTCGGCGGTCCTAAAATTGGCGGGCTCTTTGACCGTGTTCAAGATACCGCGCGTTACGCTCCTTACTTTCAAACGCTCGAGACCAAACACTTTAAGATCCGCTACATTGATAAAGATGTCATCACCGCTACCTATGCCAAAGACGTCCTTGAAGCTGCTTACCGAGAGATAGGGGGAGGCCTGGACTTTCTCGCCGCAGAGCGGGATGAGAAAATCGTCGTCGAAATCTACCCTGATGCCCTCGGCCTGGCGGCGGCCACCGGGCTCACTGTTGGTGAAATCGAAACAAGCGGCACTATTGCAGTGGCTAAATACCACCGGCTGATGATCACATCCCCACTGGGGACCGCTAACGGGTACAGCTGGGCCGATACCATTGCTCATGAATTCACCCACTTGGTCATTTCAAAAAAATCACGCAACACCATTCCAATTTGGTTTCATGAAGGCATCGCTAAATATTACGAGACACTTTGGCGCGGAGAAGCCGGGCTTGCCCTCACTGCCTTTAGCGAGAAGCTTTTAGCGGAAGCTACACGCGACAAAGCCTTCATTACCTTTGACCAAATGCATCCATCCATGGCCAAATTACCCTCTCAGGAGGCTACCGCTTTAGCCTTTGCCGAAGTTTTCACGGTCGTAGAGTACCTTCGACAAACTCATGGTGTGTCCAGTATCCCCAAAGTTTTAGAGCTCACGGGTGCGGGGCTGGGCTTTGAAGCTGCTCTCAAAAAGGTATTTGGGTCCGGGCTCGGTAGGCTCGAGAAAAAGTGGCAAAACTGGGTGAAGAAGCGCAAGTTCACATTGGTACCCGGCGCGCGGGCTCAGACCATTGCCCTTAAAGATTCTAAAAACGCGTCCAGTAAAGAAGAGGACCCGCTTGAGGCTCTAAGCAATCCCGACGCCCAGCGGTTTTCGCGTCTTGGTGAGCTTCTCCAAATGCGAGACAAGCACGCGGCGGCGGCCATAGAATACGAAAAAGCTCGCCTTGAAGTTGGAGAACGTTATCCAACGTTAAATTATCGACTTGCCAAGGCTTATTCCCATATGGGCAAGGATGACCAAGCCGTTTCGCTTTTAACAAAGTCCTTTGTGATTCACCCCGACGATACTGATGGGCGCCTGCTGGCCGGGCGACTCGAGTTAAAGCGCGGAGGTTATGATGCAGCCGAAGGTCACTTTGACAAAGTTAAACTGCGAAACCCCTATAATCCAGAGCTGCATGGTTCGATGGCTTCAATTTACAAACATCGAAACAACGCTCCGCAAACAGAGCAATCACTTCAATTCTTCAAACTGTGCCAAGCTCAGCGCGAGCGCCACAGCTTTGACCTCCCGCTGCCAACCAACCTCACTTCCGGCATCACAATTCTCGGTCCACGGTTTGAGACCATTCGAATCATGGGGCAACCCCCCATCGAGCTACCTACGATCGGGCTTAGTTTAGAACCGGGTAATTATTCTTTAGAGTTTAGGGACGCCAAGGGCGAGACCAAGGTTCAAGATGTCCTTGTCACTCCCACCACTTCACTGGTGGTCTTAAAATAAGCAGCTTTAAAATTGCTCAAGCGCGCCGATGTCTACTTCCGAACCGCTGATTCGCTGATTCCCGGCTAAGTCCACTGGGAAACGCTCCGTGAATGATAAATCATCATCTGTATTGGTGTTGTCCAATGGAAGATAAACAAAAGCTCCTCCATCAATACAAGAGGAATTTGAGGGATAATAACTGCTATTTAAACCCGGATCAGACGAGATGTTGCCGCTTCCCGAAAAGCCCGGGATCACAGAATATCGAATTTCAGGAACATACGTTCCCGTGATCTGATCGGCGCTTCCATTCAGCGCGGTATTGCCCCAAATAATCGAGTTGGAAATCGTTACCTCGGCGTTTGTATTCATCATCCCGCCAGTAAGCTCTTGAGCCGTGTTGTTGGCCACAGTGCAGTTAATAAAGGTTGCTTCTGTATTATAATTTCGAATCGCCGCGGAATGTCCTTCGTTGCTATGCACCAACACATTTACAAAAGTTGGAGAGCCGCCAATATTGGAAATCGCCGCGCCATAACCGAAATTACCCGGCGCCTCATTATTTCGAAATACGGTATTCAAAATCTGTGGACTTCCCCCCAGATTTAATAGACCGCCGCCCTCTTTATCGTTGCAGTTGATGCAGCCGCTTTCAGCATTGCCCTGCTCAATCACGACCCCGTCGATAATCGGCGTTTGGTCTGAACCAACCACCACAACATGGTAAGCATTGCCATCGATGTTACCTGTGACATTGAAATCCCCAGACAACACTGCCTCATAAATTAAAGGGCTTCTTGATTTATGGTTTGTTTCGCCTCCAGCGAATCCGCCAAGTAAAACCAGGCCAGTGTTGGCTTCAAAGGTTCGTGTTCTGCCATCACTTGAATCAAGGGTTTCCGAAGGCCGGTAAACACCGTTGGCAAGCCATACTTCGTTGTAGCCATATGTTATGAAAAAGCCTGAAGAAGTGTCTAAAGCAGGTTGAAGAGTGTTGTATGCATTGTCCCAGCTACTGCCGTCGTTTGATCCATTTGCCGAGGGATCAACAAATACGACACGTGTGCAGCTGTACGGTGCGCTTTGGGCGCATGTAAAAAACGGTTCAACGGAACATTCACTGGAGCAGCCATCACCGGCAACCGCATCGCCGTCGTCACATGTTTCATTAAGCTGGATCACGCCGTCGCCGCAGCTACCAATCTGCAAGAGGCAGTCGGCGCTGCAATAGTCTCCGTTGAGTGTATTGCCGTCATCACAAGCCTCATTGCCTTGTGTTGCGCCATCCCCGCAAAACCCTGTGACTGTTTCACAAAGAGCGTCGCAATAATCATCGCCGTTGTTGTTACCGTCGTCACACGCCTCGAAGGCCTCGTCCAAAACGCCGTCACCGCAAAGACCCAGCCGGTCACAGGTCTCACTGCAACCGTTGCCATCGTCTGTATTATTGCCATCATCACATGACTCAAAATACGACTCGACAACATTGTTACCGCAATCAGAGTTATTAATGCACATCGCGCTGCAACCGTTGCCATCATCAATGTCGTTGGCATCGTCACACTCTTCATTGGTCTGAACCAAATCATCCCCGCAAAACCCGGTAACCTCCAGGCAATCCGAAGAGCAATAATCACCGGCCTCTGTGTTAAAATCATCGCAAAGCTCAATGGCGCTCTCCAGCACTCCGTTTCCACAAGTATGGTTTGCTAAGCACTCCACGGAACAGCCATTGCCGTCATCAACGTCGTTTCCATCATCACACTCTTCGTTGATCTGAATGACCCCATCCCCGCAAAGCCCTGTGACTTCTTGGCAATCGCTTGAACAGTAATCTCCATCGGTCGTATTTCCGTCATCGCATGTCTCATAAAGAAACTCATTGATGGCGTTTCCACAAACATCATTGCGTTCGCAGTCCTCAGAACAACCGTTACCATCATCGATCATGTTGCCGTCGTCACAATCTTCGCCCACTTGTACATCTGCATTTCCACATGACGGCGGTGAGCAATAACCCTCATCGCATTCGCCAGAGATGCACTCATAGTTTTCCTGGCAACTCTCGCCCTCACCTTTATTAAAGCAGCTGCCGGTACCGTCACAGGCGAGCGGGCCTGCACAAATATCTGCAGGATCTTGGCCCGAAAGAGTCGGCGAACAACTGCCGGTGAGCTCACCGGTTTCTGCGTTGGTGCAGGCCATGCAATCGCCATCACACAACGCATCGCAGCATAAACCCTCGACGCAGTGCCCCGAACCACAAGCTTCGTCTTCCGTGCACTGCTGACCAAGGGGTGTTTGAGGAGAGCAGCTGCCCTCAAGGCAATACCAGCCCGATTCGCAGTCAGTGGAGACACTGCAAAATTCATCGTATCGTTGGCACAAATTATCGATGCAAGCTTCTGAACTTAAACAGTCCTCTGAGCTATTACAGACCTGTAAACAGGATGATTCTTGGCAAATATAACCTGCCTGGCAGGCATCTTCCTGGTCACCACAACCGGTCGATGAGCCGGTGCTACAGCCTGTAAACCCAAGGGCACTAAAGAGTGCCCAGAGGATAATTGTAAAGACCTTCATTTCGGTCATACCTCTTCATGTTTGAACATCAGCTCACATATCGAAAGCCGTATTTCAGAGTAGCGCAGCAAGGGCCTCGTGTCACATACGATAGAGGGGTGTAAATTGATATTCAGACGTTGCGTAGTGAGTGCGCTCGCGGTAAGAGCTTGGCGCTATGAGTACCTATGATTTAATTGTAATCGGAGCCGGCCCTGGTGGCTATGTTGCTGCTATTCGCGGTGCACACCTTGGGTTAAAAACGGCTATTGTTGAAAAAGACAGTAAACTGGGAGGCACATGTCTTCTACGAGGCTGTATTCCCACGAAGAGTCTTTTGCACTCTGCTGACGTCGTCAGCGAATTAGAGCATGCAAAAAAAGACGGGCTCATCAGTGGAGAGATCGAGTTTCATTACCCCGCTGCACAAAAAGCCCGTAAAAAGGTTGTTACGAAAAGTGCTGCAGGCGTTGCGTACTTGATGAAAAAGAACAAAATCGATGTCCATAAAGGATTCGGTAGTCTGAAATCAGCTACACAAGTTGTTGTTGAATCAGATGAGGGCAGTAAAACGCTGACGGCCAAAAATGTTATTTTGGCTACCGGTAGCGTTCCTCGCCACCTCCCTTTTCTCAAAGTCGACGGCAAGCACGTTGTTAGCTCTGACGAAGCGCTTGAGCTCAAAGACCCGCCCAAATCCTTGATCGTTCTGGGTGCCGGAGCAGTGGGCATGGAGTTCGCGTCGATTTACTCACGCTTTGGAACCAAGTGTACCGTTCTCGAAATGCTCGACCGCGTACTTCCGCTCGAAGATCGTGAAGTAAGTGAAGAAATGGCCAAGTGCTATAAAAAGCGCGGCATCGACGTCATGACCAGCACGAAACTCGAAAGCGCCGAAGTCAAAGGCGGCGAAGTCGTCTGTCAGCTCGATACTGGCTCGAAAAAGGTCGAGCTTAAGGCTGAGATGATCCTTGTAGCTGTAGGCCGCGTGCCCGTCACTGCAAAGCTTGGTCTAAAGGCTGCAGGCGTTAAAGCAGATGATGCCGGTTACATTGATATCGACCCATTCATGCGCACATCACTGCCTGGCGTCTATGCCATCGGTGATATTGTTCGCACACCGCTTTTGGCTCACACCGCCAGTGCTGAAGCACTGCTTGCTGTAGATCACATCGCCGGTAAAGAGCCTAAACCGCTCGATTACAACCTAAACCCAAATTGCACTTACTCAAGCCCGGAAGTAGCAAGCGTAGGCCTCACCGAAGAAGCTGCGATCAAAGCTGGTTACACCATCAAAACCGGAAAGTTTCCTTTTTCGGCCCTGGGCAAAGCACGCATCATGAACCAAATTGACGGATTCGTGAAAGTGGTAGCGGATGCAAAGTACGATGAAGTCTTGGGCGTTCATATCATTGGTCCACGTGCAACCGATCTGATTGCAGAAGCGTCCATGGGTATGAAGCTTGAAACCACGGTGGAAGAGATGGCTCATACGATCCATGCTCACCCAACGCTGCCTGAGGCTGTTCTTGAAGCTGCTCACGCTGCAATGGGACGCCCCATCCACATGTAAAAAGCCTAGCTCGCCAGAACGCTATGAAGATTTATCGAAATACAGAGTCCGTACCTCAAGAACCTGGCCCCGGCAGAAGTGCAGCCATCGGTATTTTCGACGGCGTTCACCTTGGGCACCAAGCGCTGGTTAACGGTGCTATTCGCTGGGCACAACAGGACAGCCTTCGCTCTGCGATTCTAACTTTTGAGCCTCACCCAGCGAAGGTGCTCGCGCCAAAATATGCTCCAAAAATGCTCGAACCCCTCTCAAGGAGACTCGAGAGGTTCGAAGCTTTGGGCCTCGACGAGGTTTTTATCCAGCCATTTAATATGGAATTTGCACAAATGAGCCCTCAGGACTTCGTGCAAAATGTACTGGTTGACCAGCTTCAAGTACGGCACATCACCGTCGGAGAAGGTTTTGTCTTCGGCTCCAAACAATCTGGGGATGTTGAACTTCTCTCTAAAATGGGTCAAACCCTAGGTTTCTCGGCTCACCCCGTCAGCCATATTCGTCAAACCGGTATGGTCACGTCATCCAGCAAAATTCGTGAGTTCATCGTTGCGGGCAAAATCGAAGGGGCAACTCTTTTGCTTGGACGCCCCCCGGAACTTTTTGGCCCGGTTGTACCCGGAGCTGGGCGCGGAACAGGGCTTGGCTTTGGCACTGCCAATGTTCGATGCGAAAACGAACTTCTCCCTGCGACGGGTGTTTATGCAGTAAAAGTGCGAACAAATTCGGGAAATTTTGAAGCTGTCTTAAATGTTGGGTATACGCCTACTTTCGGAGGCGAAACCGAGATAAAAGTTGAAGCACATCTTTTGGAATATTCCGGAGATGAGCTCTACAACGAAACTATATTTCTAGAGCTGATTGCTTACCTCAGGCCAGAACGCAGGTTCGACGGTCCCGAGTCACTCAAGCTACAAATCGGCAAAGATATTGAAGAAGCAAAGGCTGCATTTGCAGCACTAAAAAACTAGACACGTAATCTACGAGAATTGGGGAAAAACATGCCACCCAAGATGAAATACGGACTCATTGGAAACCCAATTGACGAGTCGCCATCACCCGCAATGCATAACGCTGCTTTCGATGCCATGAATATGAACGCGGAATACCAGCTTCGCCCCGCCGGGCCAGACGATGCAAAAGCCGTTTGCAATGAGATCCAATACAGCAAGTGGCTTGGACTCAACGTAACCACACCCATGAAAACAGTCATGGGCGGCCTTGTTACGCTTGAGGGTCACGCCAAGCGTGCTGGAGCTGTAAACACGCTTTGGCGCTACGGTTCAGACATTCATGGCGCACTCACAGACGTAGACGGCATCATGAAACCCCTTGAACAACGCGAAGTTCAAGCCGGGGGCCACGCTTTGATCTTAGGCGCGGGAGGCGCCGCACGCGCTGCCGCCATCGCCCTGGATGAACTTGGTCTGCATGTTCATGTAGCCGCCCGAAACCCCGATAAGGCCCGTGAATTTCTAACGCAGATGAAAGTTGAAAAGGCCGGGGAAGCCATAGCGCTATCCAACGAAACTGCGCTCTCAGCTGCCATCGCCCAAGCCAGCGTGATTATTCAAGCCACACCAGTAGGCAAAAATGGTGATGCCCATGAGCTTGATTGGTCGAGCGTTAAAGAAGGCACGATTGCGTTCGATATGGTTTACAAGCCCATCGAAACACCGTTTCTTGCAGCTGCGCGAAAAGCCGAATGCCAAATTATCGAAGGCTGGGAAATGCTTTTGTTTCAAGGCGCAGCGTCCTTGAAAATCTGGACAGGCCGCGAAGCTCCCCTAGACGCTATGAAAGCTGCTCTGGAAAAGTCTCTGAAGTAAGCTGCTTAATAACGGCGCCATAAACCTCATCATAAGGCTTGGTGCTCATCTGCATTAAGCCTTGGTTTTCCAATGAGGCTGAAGGTCCGGGCGAGTCGAGAGCTGCTACCAAAGCACTTATAAAGCTCTCCACGTCGGCTCCCGCAAGCCATACACCGGTTGGTGCTGGAGCCGACACACTATCGGCAACGACCACTGCCTTAAGGCCCAGCTGAACATAGTTAATTAGTTTCACGGGAAACCCTGTTGAAAGGGTTCGGGTTGAGAGCCCAATTTCCGCGCGCTTCAAATAGCCAACCATTTCTTCTCTAGATTGATATTGGCGAAAACAAGCTGCCCCTTCAGCGACCAAGCTCTCTGCGTTAGGCCCAAAATCACCCAAGTGCGCGCGGCTTAGAATCAGAAGCTTAACATCTAGCCGTAAAGCCCGAAGTCCTTCAAAAGCACTCCAAAGCAGCTCCAAGTTTTGGTAGCCATCGGGGTTACCGGAGTAAACGAGAAAGCGTCCCTCAGGAAGGCAAACATTTCGAGCCTTGGTCTCACGCAGTTCTTCACTTTTTAGAGAAGGAGCAACGACAAACACTTTCTCGGGCTTTACCCCGGACCGTATTTGTAACTCTCGCTGATAACGGTCGAAGACAATGACCGCATCGGCCATACGGGGAGCTGTTAAATCGAAGGCTTTTCCTGCAATTGAGGCGCAAAACCTCGTAACAACGCGGCTGAAGTAAGTTGGTAACTCATCCTTCATCGTATTGTGGGCGTGGTAAATCAGCGCAATCTTCAAGCCTGACGCCTTGAGCGCTACTCCAATTAAGAGCCCTTCAACGTTATGGGCATGGAGAACATCAAAATTCCCGCGTGAGACGACCCGCCTGGTTTTAATGGCCAAGGTTGTATCGTTTACCAAGCGCTTCAAGCTCGGCCCACTTCGTAAACCAGCATTTAGTGAGGGTGCCCGGTGGTGGATAAAGGCTGATGGCTTCGTACCGTCTCCATAGTCGTAGGAGAGCAGTTCAACGTGATGACCGGCATCTGATTGAGCCTCCGCCAGATGGCGGACAAACACCTGGGTCCCCTGATGAGACGGAAATGGACAAGCTGCCAAAACAGCAACCTTAAATCGGCGCTGCATCGAGAGAATTACTCCGCGTAAGGAACCAAAATAGCTGCACCCTTACCGCTGCGTCCCGCCGCATTGCCTTGTCGGGCACGTACAGAAAGCGTCGTCAGGTCAACCACATCAACACAGTCCTCTACGACGAGAGGCGCCAGAGGCGGTGCACCTAGGCTCTCGTCGCCTATCTCAGCCGAGACCTTCATAATCCGAGCCGCTTTCACCCACTCAGCCCCAACGACCGATCCGATTGCTTCGTAAATCTTCATGGTCGCGCCGTTGTTTGTAAAACCAAGCTTGATGTGAAGGCTTTGCCCGACGACCGCAAGATCTAAAACATTTGCCCGAGCATCAAGAAAACGCCCTTTAGCTTTTCGAACTACTTTTACAAGTACTTCGTCGGCCTTCATAAATGCGTCGGCTTTAGCTCGAAGCTCTTCGTGCGGGAGTGAATCGCTGAAATTTGCCGTGTAGGATGTGGAGCAAAGAGCACTGTTAATGCTTGGGCTTTTCAGCCCTATTTCCTCACCGTTGATAATAAAGATTCCATCGGGGAGATAAGGCCTAAGCTTCTCTGCAACCGCGCGCGCATCGGCGTCACCAATGCAATCGACATCCATATATTCAGCTTCGCTCTGAACACCTGTTGCACAAGCAGGTGAAAACGATACCTTGGGCCTGGGTGTATTGCCCTGCGAATAACGCAGCTCAAGCCCCGCCAGTCGCATGGCCCGCAAAATAAACTCGCGCATATCAAGATGAGACTGGTGGACAGCGCGCCCAAGCTTGGCGAACCGAAGTCGCAGACGTGTGGTCTCGTTAACCGGCTCAGCTGGTGCCGTCGGTTCAGTCGGTTCGGGCGTATCCTGGCCAACCACACGGAGCGAGCTTCTTTTTACGAAGGTACCTTCTTTTTCAACTACAGGCGCCAAAGCAACAATACGCTTACCGTCATCGCCTTTTTGCTTCTTGTAGGGATCTCCCTTGTCGCAGCCACCGCACGCATAACAATAATCATGAAGCGCGCAATCTTCGATGGTAGACTCTTTGAGACTCGCTTTACGGTCACGCATTAGAAACTTTTTCAGAATCCCTGCATCTAAATGGTCCCAAGGTAAAACACCCTTCATGGGGCGCTCTTCTAGATACTCGCTCGCTTCTAAGCCATGGGGCGTTAAGGTGCGCTCAAGCACTTCAAGCCACTGGTCGCTATTGTGTTGTTCGCTCCAAGCATCCAAGCGGCAGCCTTCGCGCGCCGCTATTTCCAGAGCATCGGCTAATCGACGATCACCACGTGAAAGCACACCTTCTAAAAACGATTGTTCAGCTGAGTGCCAACGAAACCCAATATTTTGCCGCTTTAATCGGCGCCGGAGATAACGTTGCTTCTCGAGGGTTTCTTCTACGCCTATTTGTGCTTCCCACTGAAAAGAAGTGTGAGGCTTCGGTACAAACGTAGATACGCTGACCGTCACATTGATATCTCGGCGAATTTTACGACCCTCTGCACGGGCGCGTTCACCAAGATGAGCGATGGCTTCTACATCGACAAATGTTTCTGTCGGCAAACCAATCATGAAGTAGAACTTAAGGTGTCGCCAACCTGCTTTCACAGTCGCGCGTACCGCGTTCATCAAATCTTCTTCACTGTTTGTTTTGTTGATCACACGGCGCATGCGTTCGCTACCGGCTTCAGGTGCAAACGTGAATCCGCTTTTGCGAACTGTCGCAACTTGCTCAGCAAGCTTAGGCGTCATCGTTTCTGTACGCATAGACGGCAAAGAGACAGAGACATTTTGATCACTGAAACGGTCAAAGAATTGCTCTAAAACATAGTTAATCGGTTCGTAGTCACCCGCAGAGAGCGATAAAAGGCCGAGCTCATCTGCACCTGAATTCTTAATCTGAGCTTCCGCTAGCTTTAAAACCGTCTCCGGCTTACGTTGCCGAGTTGGCCTCGTAATCATACCAGCTTGGCAAAATCGGCAGGCCTGAGAACAGCCGCGTTGAATCTCGATTGAGGCTCTTTCGTGAACCGGTTTAATATTCGGGATAATCGGTCGTGTGGGGTAATGGGCACCGTCTAAATCAATGACAGTTCGGCGAGTAATGCGCGGCGTGCCATGCTTTGCTCGCGTTCCCTCGTAGATTGAGCCTTCAAGGGCTTCTATTTTGGTAATGTTAACCCCGTCGTACTCAATCTCAAAATGAGACGGGACATACATACCCGGTATCCGAGCAATATCTTCCAGCACTTCTTGACGCGTTGCGTTGCGGCTCTTTGCCGCATCGATAGCGTCAACAATGTCGATAATTGCTTCCTCTCCGTCGCCCAATAAAAAAGCGTCAAAGAAAGGTGCGATCGGTTCTGGGTTGTAAGAGCCTGCTCCACCGCCAATGACGTAAGGGTCTTCTTCAGTGCGGTCCTCAGCGCGTACTGGGACTCCGCCGTGCTCAAGCATGCCTATCAAAGTTGGGTAGGAGAGCTCGTACTGAAGCGTAAAGCCAACCATGTCAAAAAGCTTCAAAGGCAAGCGGGATTCGAGAGACCAAATCGGAACATTGTTTTCTCGAGCCTTTTTCTCTAGATCTGGCCACATTGCATAAACACGCTCTGCCGCCATATCTTCTTTTTGATTGATGATATCGTATAGAATCTTGAGCCCGATATGACTCTCAGCGACCTCGTAGACATCCGGAAAGCAAAGGGCAATCCGCCGACGAATATGGTCGCCCTCTTTTACAACTGAGTTTACTTCGCCACCGATATAGCGTGCTGGCTTATCAACACCTTCGAGTAGCGTGTTGATTACATCACCATCAATGGGCATATCGTATTGCATGGTCGTTCTCCGTAAACGTCTGAAAAAAGAGATAAAAAGCTTCCACGAGGCCTATCATTTTGCCAGCTGGTCCCCAGAAGGCAAGTATAGAGCGCCGCGTGTAAGTAAATTTTTCTCTGATTACAATGGGATAAAGAAAGGAATTGGGTTTAATCTATCTGGCCCAAAATATCATCGAGCTGATCAAGCGAATGAAAGAAGATTTCAATTCGCCCTTTGCCCTTACGCTGAACCAGGCGAACCTTGGTGCTTAACTTGCGCATCAAACGCTCTTCCACCGCGCGCTCCGCATGAGACTGCTCGTTTTGTTTAGCTGGCTTACTTGCTTGCTTACGCTTTCTCGCAAGTGATTCAGCATCTCGGACAGATAGCTTTCGCTCAACCACGTCTTTGGCAAGCTTGTGCATGTGCCGTTCATCGCCAAGTGTCATGATCGCCCGCGCATGACCTGCAGTGATTGCACCTTCTGCCAATAGCTCGAGTACTGGTTCCGGCAGCTTTAAAAGGCGAAGGCAATTGGCCACTGTCGCCCGGTTCTTGCCAACGGCGGCAGCCACTGATTCCTGAGTAAGGCCGTAGCCTTTCATCAAGCCAGAATAAGCCTGAGCTTCTTCAATAGGGTCGAGGTCTTCACGCTGAATATTTTCAATCAACGCAACTTTCATTACGTCTTCTTCACTAAGATCCTTAATGACTACTGGGACTTGCTTAAGGCCCGCAATTTGCGATGCTCTCCAGCGACGTTCGCCCGCAACGATTTCATACTCAGTGCCCTGGCTTCGAACAATAATAGGCTGCAAGACACCTTGTTGACGAATAGATTCTGCCAACTCCTCTAACGGAGCCTTATCAAAGGTTTTTCTCGGCTGACCTTTATTGGGAACAATGCGCTCAATCGGCAAAGTCCGCTGGGATGGCTCAACGGGTTTTGAACTGGCCACACTGGTGCCAGCTGCTGGCGCTGTGGGAATCAGTGCGGAAAGGCCGCGGCCCAATGCATTTCTCGAACTTTTGTTGCCACCTGCTGGTGTATTCATGATGTTGCCTCTGCTTGAAGATGATCCGGTCGAGTCGAGATATGGCCAATGCTGTGCTTGTCCATAAATTCGCGTGCTAATTGAATGTAGCTTTTACAGCCACTTGAATTGATATCATAAAGAATGATCGGCTTACCGAAACTTGGCGCTTCAGAGAGTCTTACGTTTCGAGGAACAACCGCTTTAAATACTCGATCACCAAAGTTAGTCCGAACATCTGTGGAAACCTGACGAGCTAGGTTATTACGGCCGTCAAACATAGTCAGTAAGATGCCTTCGATGTTCAAATTTGGGTTCGGACCTGCTTTTACCATTTCTACGGTGCGCATTAACTGACTCAGTCCCTCGAGAGCGTAGTATTCGCATTGCATGGGGATAATGATTGAATCTGCTGCACAAAGACCATTCAGCGTCAAAAGACTCAACGATGGCGGGCAATCAATGAAGATCACGTCATAATAGTCGCGAACTTCGTCGAGTGCTTTTTGTAAACAATGAAGCCGGTCTTCCCGCGTGCCTAAATCCATATCGATTCCGTAAAGATCGGGGCCGGCTGGAATCAAATCAAGGGTCTTTAACTGAGTCTTCTTTATGAGCTCATTGATTGAACGGGTGCCATCGAGGGCTGCGTAAGTACTCTCATCGATTTCATGGGGTCCAACCCCAAGCCCACTGGATGCGTTTGCTTGGGGATCCATGTCTACCAAGAGGACTTTGCACTCAGCAGCTGCCACTGAGGCACCAAGGTTTACTGCAGTGGTCGTCTTTCCGACGCCGCCCTTTTGATTGGCGATAGCGACAATCCTACCCATAATGTCCTCCGAAGACTACTTACCTCTGTTTAAGCGCAGAGAGGCAAGTGCGAAGTATTTATGTCAAAGCGAATGCGCTGGCAAAGAAAAAGGCGGGAAATCAAACTAATTCAGACGCTTTCAAAAGATCTAAGGCGCGTGAGTCACCGGCGACGTCATAGAGGACACGTCGACTTTTCGGTACAGGCTCATAACTGGAGCTACGATAAAAATAGAGCATTCCTGTCTCTTCAACCCATGGCTGGAGTGCCGCCAATTCTTCCGGCGACGAAAATGTTGCCCGGGTCACCAGAGACATATACGGCTGATTGGGGCCATCTTCAGCTCTCGACATCGAAACCTTTACGTTCTTAAGGCCCAAACGGCTTAGAGCTGTTCGTAAAAACGAGACGCGCTTTCTTCGTGGCTCGACCAATGTGACCAAGCTATCCGGCATTGCTATCGCTAGAGGGATTCCAGGAAAGCCTCCACCCGATCCCATATCCACGATTGGGCCAGTCAGCCCATGTTCTATGGCTGCAAGGCTGTCTCGATAATGTAAAGCTGCTGCTTCGCGCGGGTTGGTGATCGCGGTCAAATTGACGCGGCTGTTCCATTCCAAGAGCAGTTCCCAATGTTGTTGCATTTGCTCAAGCATTGCTGGGCTAAGTGAAAGTGACTCGGGGAGTAGTTTTTGAAGTTCGTTTTTCATAGTTTCCAAAATTGTTTCACGTGAAACAATCAATGCCCTGGTTTGAAAAATGTTTCACGTGAAACATTCCTAGCCTTGGCTCTCTAAGACTGTGCGGCCCACTTGTGAACATGCAACCGAACAAGAGCAATCGCCGCTGGTGTGATTCCAGGGATCCGGCTTGCCTGACCCAAAGTTGCTGGCTTTACAGAATTTAGCTTTTCTTGGACTTCTCGAGATAAGCCGCCTGCGATCATATAATCCACATTCTGGGGTAGGTGCATCGACTCAAGTTCCTGCATTCGAGCGATTTCAGCTTCTTCTCGAGAGATATACCCGGCGTATTTGATTTCTTCCTCAACCTGCAAGAGCGCAGCGCGATTGAAGTCACCCGGCTCAACCAGTTTGGAGATTGCTATCTCTGGACGCCGCAATAACGTGGCCCGCTTTTGGCTAACGTGAGTCGACCGCTCTAAGCCAAGCTCTGCAACAAGATCATCACCAATCGCAGTGGCCGAGAGAAAAGCACTCAATGCCAGGCGTTCATCCATCCGTAACTTAGCGGATGCTTGACGCTCATCCGTGAGAAGCCCCCAGCCTTTGGCTTTGTGAAAGAGTCTTTCTTCCGCATTGGACTCGCGAAGAGTCAGTCGGTGCTCGGCTCTTGAAGTAAAGACTCGATAAGGCTCATCAACGCCTTTCGTCACTAAATCATCGATCATCACACCAATATAAGCTTCGTCACGGCCAAGAATTGCCGCATCTTTACCTTCTACAAACCGCACTGCATTGAGCCCGGCCATTAAGCCTTGAGCCGCCGCTTCCTCATACCCGCTTGTACCGTTGATTTGCCCTGCGAGGAAAAGACCAGAAAGTGCCTTTGTCATCAAACTGGCGTAAAGCTGGATTGGCGGTGAATAATCATATTCAACCGCGTAGCCATACTGAAGGATCTTGGCCTTCTCTAAACCAGGGATCGTACGGATGAAGCCTTCTTGAACATCTTTCGGTAAACTCGTGGATAATCCGTTGGGGTATACACGATTCGATTCTAAGCCTTCAGGCTCGAGGAAGATAAGGTGCTTATCTTTATCCGCAAAGCGGACAATCTTATCTTCAAGAGATGGGCAATAACGTGGCCCCAGACCTTTTATAATTCCCTGATAGAGTGGTGAGCGATTTAGGTTCGCTCGAATAAGCTCATGAGTTGTCTCGTGGGTATAGGTTAAATGGCACTGGATCTGCTTCAACGGGTTCTCAATATCCTCAAAACTAAATCGTGGTCTTGGCTCATCACCAGATTGCGCTTCTAGGCTATCCCAATCAATGGTGTCTTTCGCCAATCGAGGCGTTGTCCCCGTCTTGAAGCGGCCCAAGGTAAGGCCCAAGGCACGTAAAGAGTCAGACAAGAAGTTAGCCGGAGCGTCGCCGACGCGCCCACCAGCAAATTGCTCAGAGCCAACATGGCAAAGACCATTAAGGAAGGTTCCAGTTGTAATAACAGCCGCGCGGGTTTTTAAGATGTCTCCGCTTTTAAGTCCAACACCCTCAAGGCCCTCATTGCTATAGTCGAGGCGTACAACTTCATCTTCAAAAAGCGTGAGGTTTGGTGCGTTGTTAATCACATCCGACATGACTGCTTTGTAAGCCTTAGAGTCAGACTGGCAACGGGTCGAGCGAACAGCGGGCCCTCTCGATGTGTTTAAGCGCTTGTATTGAATGCCAGTTGCGTCGGCAACTTTTGCCATTGCGCCGCCCATCGCATCAATTTCCCGAACTAGATGGCCTTTACCGACGCCACCAATCGCTGGGTTACAGCTCATTTGCGCGATTTTATCGAGCTTTAACGTGACCAGCGCAGTATTTGCACCCAATCTACTCGCCGCAAGTGCAGCTTCGCATCCCGCATGCCCTGCTCCCACGATCACTACATCAAACGTGCGTTCACCCATCGTCGACCTACTTTCCGATACAAAACTCAGAGAAAATTCGATCCAAAAGGGCTGTATCGACATCATGGCCGAGAATTGAGCCCAAGCTGCGAACAGCGTCCTCTAATTCGTAAGATAAAACATCCAGCGACATTCCCGCACTTAAAGCATCTTCAAGTCGAGCCATAGCCGCCAAGGTGTCTTCCAGAGCCAACACATGACGTTGCTTCACAATCACAAGTTGCTCGGAGCTGGCCGGTGAATGAAACTCAGCTGTCACCCGGTTTCTTAACTCTTCAACACCTTCGCCAGTCGTATTTGAAATCCAGCCGGCAAAAGGCAGTCCAGCTTTACTCGCTTGCTCTTCAACTGACTTCAGCCCTTGAAGTGTCATCAAATCGGCTTTGGTACCAACGACCATCGCTTTCATTGATTCCTCTGGAAATACTGGATCATCACCCGCCACCAGCCATAGAACCAAATCTGCCTGGGCGGCGTGCTCGTGGGTCATATCGATACCGCGGCGCTCTAGACCTTTGGCGCCTTCACGGATCCCAGCCGTATCAATGACTGACCAGCGGATGAGCCCATCTAAGAACTCAACCTCAATGGGGTCTCTTGTCGTCCCGGGCTCGTCGTCTACTAGAACTCGCCTATCGCCGACCCAATGATTTAAAAGCGAAGATTTACCAACATTAGGTGCTCCACAGAGGCAAATCCTACGGCCCTTTGAAACATCTAACCTCTTGTTTTTAATTAGCTTTTTGACTTGCTCATTGGTTCTGTCAACAATTTCTCTGTGCCCCGGCAGGAGCCCATCGCCAGTGGGGTATTCGGGGAAATCAAGCGCGGCTCGCATATCTGCAAGCATTCCTTCAAGGTCAGACTGAAGCGTTGCGATTTGGCGGGAAAGACCGCCCTCAAGTTGACGGGTTGCCGTCTCTCGTTGCGCATCACTTTGTGAGGCAATCAGATCGCCGACTGCTTCTGCTTGAGCAAGGTCGAGCTGACCATTTAAAAAAGCGCGCAGGGTAAACTCACCTGGCCCAGCCATTCGAGCACCCAAGTTTTTAGCTTCATTGATAACAGAGCTAACCACCGCTTTAGATCCATGGAGATGAAACTCTACGCAATCTTGGCCGGTATAAGAGCGCGGTGCCAGCATGTGGACAACCATTGCATCATCTAGAATCTGACCTTGTTTATTCTTTACGGATGCGCGACTTAACCTATGGCTTTTCCTAGGCTTTTTACTGGGTGCCATCGCATCTGCAATTTTGACCGCTTCAGAACCGGAGAGTCGAACGATTGCAACTGCTCCCGCGCCGTTGGCAGTCGCACAAGCTACAATAGTGTCATTAACTGATTCAGGTCGGTAAGTCATTCTCATCCTCGCTTCGGGCAGAATAACGCTTATGATTTGGTTTTAATTCGTCCCAAATCGCGAAGCCGAAAACGGTCCAGGGTCGCCCTGAAATGCACGAGCCAACGTCAAGAGTCAATCCCAATTCAGCGATATCTCTGTCTCTTTTGAGATCGTGGGAAACATCTCCCTGAATCTACTCTAAGGTAGTTTCGCGAAGAGCCCCGCTGAATATGATCCCTTGTCTTATCATCGGGCGGCGTGTATTCCCCTCTTCTCAAGGAGATCTACATGGCTGTTCTTAAAAGAGATACATCGAACTCGACACCCGGAAATGTCCACGACGTACATACCATTTTAGGCCCAGAGAGTTCTTTCGAAGGTAAACTGGTATTCGAAGGCACCGTTCGAATTGACGGCTCTTTCCGAGGCGAGATTAACACCAAAGACATTCTCGTGATTGGACAGGGCGCCAAGGTCAACGCAACCATCAACGTTGGGCAAATTGTCATCAACGGTGATGTCACAGGCGACGTTTACGCTAAGCAATCTGTAGAGCTCAACAAACCTGCGCGGCTACGTGGCAACATCCACACCCCGCAGCTGATGATCGAAAAAGGCGTTATCTTCGAGGGCAGCTGCAAGATGGAAAATCTCGATAAGCCGGCTAAAAAGCCTTCACCCGCTACCGTATCTGTTCTTCCCGGACAAACTCCAGACCCAACGAACTGATTGTTACCGGTGGCCAGTGCGCTTTCACCAAACGAAGAGCAACAAGCTCAGGCCTGGGAAAGACATATCTGCACCCAAGTGTCTCCTTACCTGGAGCCCTTTGAAGAAAAAGTCGAGTGTCTTGATTTCTTGCCACACGCCGGAGATGTTTGCCTTGAACTCTTCGAGAAATTACCGGCCGGCTCGCGGGCCATCGCGATAGACGAAAGCCGAGAAAATTTAGGTAAGTTTCACGATAAACTTTCCAAGCGCAAAGCCAACGTATTCCTAAGAAAACAAGCTCTTCAAAACCACCCTTTTGGGGAAGCTGTATTTGATTTGGTTTGGGGCATTTGGGCCTACCGTCACCCGGAACGACTAAGCCGCACTTTGCGCACTCTTTACCCAACGATAAAGCCTGGCGGTAGCATCATTTGCGCTCTACCACTTCATGGAAGCTTCTCAGCTCTCTACCGGTTTATTCAAGAAGCCCAAGATCCTCAGCAAGACACTTCGGTATTCGCTACGCGCGAAGAGTTTCCAAGCATCGCGGCTTGCCAAAACTCAGTGGAAGAAGCAGGCTTCATTTGGCAAAGCTCAAGCCAAGCAAGCTTTCACCTGGAGACTGATTTATCGCAGCTCGGTCATTCTTTTCTAATGCAGGGATTGTTTAATCTTTGGTCTCACGGATCTTCGAACATTACCAATATGTTTGAATCCGCTCTGAAGCAAAATGATAACGCTAAGCTAGATATTTCCGTCGAACTTGGAGTTTTTAGTGCTCATAAAGCCTAGGCTGGCTGAGCATCGCGCTTTTTGCGAAGGAAAAAATAGATAATCGCGGCGCTTAGAGCAACTCCAATCGATATGTATTGCGAGGTGGAGAGCCCTAAAAAATAAACTCCCCGGATCTTATCACCACGGTACAGTTCAATCACCGAGCGGATAACCGGGTACACCGCCAGCCAAACCAAAAGTATCTGTCCATGGAATCTTTTCTTCGGCCTCAAAGAGAGCAAGAAAAAGAACATCAAAAGCTCCGCACCGGCCTCATAGAGTTGGGTTGGGTGAACAGCTAATGGCAATTGATTAAAGAGCACATCACCGGCTTCTTGATGAGCCTGGTGAGGCATCGAGTGCTTGGGAAAGACAATGCCCCAGGGCATATCTGTGGGCTTTCCAAAGCAGCAACCAGCACACAAACAACCTAAGCGGCCAAAAGCGTGCGCCATAGCTAAAAAAGGAACAAAGATGTCTGCAAATTTAAAGAACGGTAATTTATGACGACGGGTGTAATAAATGAGGCAAATGGCTGCTCCAATGAAGCCACCATAGAAGACCAATCCTCCGCGCCAAAAATATAAGACCTGTGTGGGGTCTGCGAGGTATTTATCGAGCTGGGTCAGAATGAAAATAGACCGGGCTCCAACCAAACCCCAAAGCAAAAGCCAAAACGCCATGTCCACGACAATATCGCCGTCTTCACCTTCGCGGTTTGCTTGGGCTTTAGCTAAGAGCATTGCCGACATGAATCCGATAGCAATAAACAACCCGTAAGCGTGCAGCACCAAAGGCTGGCTTAAAAGCCCAAAGAAATCTGTTTGAAATACTACTGGATGCACTCTTAACCCCTTGCGGCATCAAACGGCAGTTATGAGTCTTTGGCTTGCTCTGCGTTCTGGCGCTCAACTTTAATCATCTCGATCACAAGCAAAACGACTCCCACGCTGATCGCTGAATCGGCTATATTAAAGGTAGGCCAATTACTTTCGTACCAGTGCCAATCAATAAAATCGATCACGTAGCCTAAACGAATGCGGTCTATAAAGTTGCCAATGGCGCCCCCGAGAATAATTCCCAAGGTAAAACGCATCAAACGCTGATCGGGCGTCGTTTGATGAAACATCCAGCAAATAAACCCAGTCGCTATAATCGTAATGGTGACGAAAAGCGGTAAGCGAAGCCAAGCTTCCTGATCTGCTAGAAAACCAAATGCAGCACCAGGGTTTTCAACATAACGAAAATGCCAAAAATTCTCTAACACCTCAACCGAACGAATACGGTTTGGGTGAAGAGTATAAAGGAAACGGTCGAGCTGCTCGGCAAATGTCACCGCAGCCGGAGCTGCCGCAGTTGCCTTGAACGCATTGGTTAAATGCGCGATTGCCATCCACTTGGTAACCTGATCTGCCAACACTACCCAAAGAGCATTGACTCCAAAGAGTACCCAACTAGCGCGTGGTTTCATAAACAACGTCCTGAATAGAGATTGGCAATAAAAATGAAAGGGCTGCTCACACAGCCCTTCAATCAAATTGCTTCAATAATTATTCCAAGAATAAAAATCAGCCTCGAGCTGATTGATACTCCGACGGAATGATTAAAAGGTTTCGGTACAAACCATCACCTTTTGACTCCGTTCGAACGCCTTCGTTCTCTGTCAAAGCGCGGTGAAATACCCGGCGGTCATGAGGACTCATTGGGCTAAGCTTAACAACCTTCTGATCACGCTCGGCACGCTGTGCCAATCGTTCAGCAAGCTCAACCAGAGCGTTGCGACGGCGCTCGCGGTAACCAGCAGCGTCAAGAATGATCAGTTGATCACCTTCAACCTGGCGTGTGACGATACGGTTTACGATAAACTGCAGCGCAAGTAATACCTCACCGCGTTCACCGATAACTCGTGCACACTGCTCCCCGGTTACTTCAATCTGAATTTGCTCTTCAGTGTCTTCCACAACATTTGCTGTTGCTTCGATACCGGAGAGTTTCAAAATTTCAGCAACAACGGTGCTTGCTACTTTAGCGCGCTCGCCTGCATCTGCTGCGGGAACAACTGGCTTAGCTTCAAGCTCTTCAGGAGTCGCTGGCTTAAGCTCAATAAGCTCTTCAACCTTTTCTTCCTGACGACCATCACGTCGGCCACGGCCTCCACTGTTGTCACGGTCACCGCGGTCTCTGCCACCGCGTCCGCCACGATCACGATCACGGCCACCACGATCACGGCCGCCGCGCTCACGGCCTCCGCGCTCACGGCGTCCTTCGGAGCGATTTCCATCTGACGAACCTGCGTCATCATCGCTACGTGGCTTCGCGCCTTCTTTAGCTTTTGCCTGGATCACTACAACTCGATCCAGCCCTTCCCCAATTTCAGAGATAACTCTGAAATCTACTTCGCTCCGGGTTACACCCAGTGCTTCACTTGCCGCAATAGCCGCTTCAGCTGTGCTGCGGCCCCGGAATTCTTGTCCTTCTGTCATTTTATAAAATGTCCATATTTGATGAAGGTGTATGCGAGGTTCCTTAAGTCGGTACTGGAACTCGCTTGTTGATAACCAGCTGTTGACCAATGGTCAACACACTGTTGACGAAGATATAAAGCACCAACCCGCTGGGCAGTCCTACCATAATGACCGTAAGCATAATCGGCATCATAAACATCATGATTCGAGCTTGGTCATTGTCCATTGTAGTTGGTGTTAATTTTTGCTGTAAAAATGTCACGCCGCCGAGTGCCAATGCCAAAAATGGAAAAGGCTCCTTAGCGGTGAGGTCTACTATCCAAAGAAAAGGCTGCTGATACAAATCCACCGCAGTCCAGAGTGCACGATACAGTGCAAACCATACCGGCATCTGCAGCAACATTGGCAAACAACCACCAAGTGGGTTTACACCCTTTTCTTTAAAGATTCGAATCTGTTCCATCTGCTGCTTTTCACGGTCATCGGGAAAGCGCGCCTTAATTTTATCGAGTTCGGGCTTAAGCAGTTGCATTTTTCGCAT